>JBAVWM010000220.1:0-2498 GCA_049697815.1 Methanoregula sp.
GCTCTCGACAGTGACGGACACTCTCACGAAGTGATCGAGCTCTATATCTGCGGAGCCCGGTACGCTGTCCGCAGGTCGGACCTGGCTAAGGCGGTCTCCGGCCACACTCTGATACAGGTCGAGGAACTCACCCGCAACTGGGAATACTACCTTGGGATGACGAGCGGACTTGCACAGGTCTCGGTCTCCGGCAAAGCCCTGAATATCGATATCTTTGGAACCGGCAGTTTTACCCTTTCCCTCAATACCCTCCGGGCCGTGCTCTACGGCAGGGAACGGCTGGCGGTCATTGTCCGGATTCCCGATTCACCTGCACAAAAACTGCGCCTGGTAGCCGTCGGGCAGCAGACCATCGGTGCCGTTGTCTGATTCCCGGCACGTTCCTTTTTTTCAGGGTTCAGCCCGTTGTAACATCCGTCAAGAGCCCGGATTATGACCTCGACTATCCGGATCCTTTTTTGTCTTTGGCAGGGCCGTAATAACCCGATGATGCCCCATGCCGCATCCGGACTCGTGGATGAAACACCGTTGATCCGTTTCCCTGATGTTCACCGAGTAAAAACCGTCTAAAAAGATATCAGTCATAATACGAGACACATCCGCCTCTTTCATTACCCGTACATCACCACCGGTAACTTTGAGGAGGGCTTCCTTGAGGGCCCAGGTCCTGAAGAACCGGATGGGGCGCCGGTCAGGAACTGCTTGTGCTATCCATTCTCTCTCGCCCGGTGTGAAGAGATACCGTGAGATCGCAAAAAATGGGTAACACGGATTGATTTTCACAATATCCAGGCCAATATCAGATTTTCGGGCTAAGCCAAGGCAGACCATCTCATCAGTGCTGGAAAGACTGAACCCGATTTTAGTGAAGTTACTTTCCGGTTCAATATCCGGCTTGCCATTCATGCCCTCAACGATAGGGATTTGCTCCGGCGTCTGATATGTGTAAATGCTGAGTACGGCACGTACAAACCCATGTCTCATGATATATCGTTTTCCATCACCGTTTTTTTTAAAACCTGCTGCCCTGTGCTTCTCCTCCGGGCTGATCAGTGCGGAAAGATCCGGATAGAGCTGATCGAGATCCGCATACCATGCAGACCAGATATGGAAAAGGCCTTCTTTGTCCAAAACCTTTGTTACCGGTTCCGGCAGGTATGGTTTTCCTGAATCAACAATCTGCACGTTCAGGGAATCCCGTATGGCATTCAGTCCTGTCATCTGCCGGCACCAAAACTCTCTTTAATCCTCTCTGTGAGGAACCTGACATTCGTGTCATTGAAGATGGTTGCATGATCTCCAGGCACCTCAACCACCTCGCAGCTCCCGGAAACATACGCATTCCATCCCCGTGTACTATCCCCGGGGAACAGATTGTGATCCGGGCCGGTGGAATACAGGATCATCTTGCCACGGTATGTCCTGGGAAGGTAATTATATGATGCTTTCATACGTGCAATTATCGCCGGATGCTGCTCTTTGGGATACTGATCGAGGGACATCCCCTTCATTTTTGCCTGAAACTGGGGTTCCGTCGTATCGGGAGAGATTGTTCTGGCTCCAGGACGGTAGATAACCAGATGGACAACATTCCGCAGGCTGCTGGACAGACCCCGGTATAACCAGCGGTCAGGATGCGATTTCAGGTGGCGGTCGATGCTGGCCACAAGTTTCCGCAGTCTGCCCCCGGGAATGATCTTGTCTGCAATCATTTTGAGATATCTGTCTTCGGTTCCCGGTGCTGATACGTCGATGATACCAAGAAAGGCTATGTTCTCCCCCCGTTCCTGAAGCTGGCAGGCCAGCTCAAAAGCGATGATGCCGCCATAGGAATATCCCAGGAGGTGGTAGGGGCCGGTTTTCTGGACCGTCCTGATGGCATCTACTTCTTCCCGGGTAATCTCTTCTACAGTTCCAGGAATTGTTTCACCCGATTCGAAACCACGACCCCGTATACCAAAAACCGGGTGCGCGATATCGATTTCAGATAAGATCTTCAGGTAGGGATCCAACCCCCCGGCGATTGGATGAATGCAGAAGAGAGGCGATAATTCTCCCTCTTCCCTGAGGGGGGATATGAGAGGAGGGTATTTCTTTGCTGTCGGAGCCTTCTTCTGGAGCAGTGCGGTCTGAAGACGTATCGTGGGATAGCGATAGATTGTGTCCGGCGGGAGGCTGATGTGGTATTCCCTCTGGATCCTGATGAGCAGTTCGATCGCTGTAAGCGAATTTCCCCCGGCCAGGAAAAAATCATCGTCGGGAGAAGGAGAGGGAAGTTCCAGAATATCTTTCCAGAGCATTGTCAGTCTTTCCCGAAAAGGTTCGATATCATTCAAAATAAGTCCTCACAGTCCGGATCAGTTCACCAGTACATAAAGAAAAACCGGTGATTGAACCAATCTTCCTCTCTCTGCAACTCCGTTTTGACGAATAGTGTTTGCTATCAGAAAATAAAATATCACCTGACGGTGAGGATCGCGGACAGCAATACATTGGGG
>JBAVWM010000221.1:0-5860 GCA_049697815.1 Methanoregula sp.
GCGCCATATACTCATCCGGAGTCCTGCGAAATGATCGTTATCGGGATAGACCCCGGGCTGGCACGCGTGGGTTACGGGGTTATTGCGGTCAATAACCGGAAACCCGAATCGGTCTGTTACGGCTGCATCGAGTCCGCTCAGGGCCGGCCCACGCCGGAGCGACTGCTGCATATCTACACCGAACTCACTGCCCTTCTGGAGAAATACCCGCCGGCCCATATCGCGGTTGAAAAACTGTTCTTTACGAAAAACATCACCTCGGCTATGAGCGTTTCCGAAGCCCGCGGGGTCATCCTGCTCCTGGCAGAACAGCAGCAGATCCCGGTGACAGAATACACCCCCAACCAGATCAAGCAGGCGATCACCGGCTCCGGGCGGGCTGACAAGCGCCAGATGCAGGAGATGATCATGCGGCTGCTCCACCTGCCCGAACTTCCCCGGCCCGATGACGCGGCCGATGCCCTTTCGATTGCCTTATGTCATATCCATATCCTGAGATAATACAATGATCGCGTTGCTTTCCGGTGAACCGGTCCTTACAGGTGACCGGTGGGTGGTGATCGACGTCCATGGCGTCGGGTACCAGGTACAGGTTACCCAGCCGGCCCTCCAGCAGCTAAAAGACCGGCATGAAACGGTGAAACTCTATACCCACATGGCAGTCCGCGAGGATGCTATCACCCTTTACGGCTTCCTGCACCAGAGCGAACTGGAAATGTTCCGGATCCTGATTAATGTGACCGGCATCGGCCCGCAGATCGCGATGAACCTCCTTTCCCAGATCGGGATTGGGGAGTTTGCCATCGCGATCCTGAACGAGGACGAGAAGACCCTGACCCGGATCTCCGGTATCGGGACAAAGAGTGCAAAACGGCTGATCCTTGAACTCAGGGACAAGATGAAGAAGATCAGCGATACGATACCCCGCGGAGAGACCGGCACCTGCAGCATGGCGGTCCACGACGCGGTCAGTGCCCTGGTATCGCTCGGGTTTGCGGAGAACGAATCCCGGGATGCGGTCAATGCCGCGGCCCGTGCGCCGGGTACCCACACCGTGCAGGGGCTTATCAAAGCGGCCCTGGTTCTCTTAAAGGAGCGGTAAGGCCATGGCAGAGCGGATCATCTCACCGGATTCCCTGATAGAAGAGGGGGACGATCCCGCCATCCGGCCGGACCGGCTGGATGAGTTTGTCGGGCAGGTGCAGGTCAAGGAGAGCCTGAAGATCGCACTCGAGGCCGCACAAAAACGGGGCGAACCCATAGACCACATCCTCTTCTCCGGGCCGCCGGGCCTTGGCAAGACCACGCTTGCCCATATCATAGCCCGAGAGATGGGAGTAGAGATCCGGTCCACGACCGGCCCGGTGCTGGAGAAGCCCGGCGATATCGCCGCACTCCTCACCCCTCTCAAGCGGGGAGATATCCTGTTTATCGATGAGATCCACCGGATCAACCCGGTCGTCGAGGAGGTGCTGTATCCTGCCATGGAGGATTTTTTCATTGACGTGATGATCGGTACGGGGCCGAGCGCACGCTCGATCAAACTGAACCTCGAACATTTTACCCTTATCGGGGCAACGACCAAGCAGGGGCTTCTCGGTGCACCGTTCCGGGACCGCTTCGGGATCGCCTCCCGGCTCGACCTCTACACACCCGCCGACCTGGTCCGGATAGCAAAACGGAGCGCTTCAATCCTGAAGATCCCGGTAACCCGGGATGGGGCACAGGAGATCGCGCAACGGAGCCGGGGCACTCCCCGGATTGTCAACCGGCTGCTGCGGAGAGTGAGGGATTATGCCATTGTCCGGGGGGATGGCACGATAACGCAGGAGACAGCCGAACAGGCCCTTGCCATGCTGCAGATTGACCGCCTGGGTCTTGATGAACTGGACCGGCGCATCCTCTCGGTGATTGTCAATGATTTCAAAGGGGGGCCGGTCGGCGCAAAGACCATTGCCATCTCGGTTGGCGAAGAAGTGCGGACCATCGAGGACGTGTATGAGCCGTACCTGATCCAGATCGGGTTTATCAAGCGCACGCCCCAGGGGCGGGAAGTCACGTCCGCTGCAAAAAAGCATCTCAATACACCCCAGAAGACACTTTTGTGATGGTCTTTTTCTGAAACGTTGTTGGCAGGATTCAAAGGGCACCAGGAACCCGTGCAGGATGACAGGGAGAGTTCGGCCGGTACCGGTCCGGATCCGGTTCTCAGGAAGGATTTCCCATGAGTTCTGTATCGGGTGGTGATACCTAGGAAGACACTGACAATAAACGGCAAAGTCCGGGCGGGAGCAACCCGTGTCAGCCGAATATATTTCGTATCCCCCCGGTATTCACCTGCGAACTTGTGCTCGCGTTTTTGCCTTCAACCCGTGAGTGTGGAGCAGATCACTCTGTTCTTCGGATACCGGTGGTAAGCTGGTTGGCAGCGGCAACTGCCTCCTCCGCTCCTGCGGCAACAGCATCAGCGCCGACCTGTTTCCAGAGATCCGGCAGGATGCTGAAGGGATACCCTCCGACAATGATCTTCACATGAGCTGTATCTGCGTCCGCCCGGAGCAACCGGACCAGGTACCGGAGATCGGAAAGACGGGATGGCATCGTGATCGAGAGTGCGAGAACACCGGCCTTGTTTTGCTGTACTGCCGCGAGGATGCTTTTTGCCGGCGTGTTGGCCCCGGTAAAATAGACGTCCCAGCCGTCCATCTCAAAGAAGTCGGCCACCATGCGGATCCCGATCTCGTGAAGTTCTTCCCCGACGCAGGCTGCAACCACCCTCTTTTTCTGCCGTTTCGTCTTTCTTGTCGCGGCGACCCGGTCATGAATCTGTTCCATGATCTGACGGATCACACCGGCGACAAAATGCTCCTGTGCTATGGTCGCCTTGTTCTGCTGCCAGAGCAACCCTGTTTCCCGGAGGACCGGCTGGAAAATACCGGTATAGATCTCGCTGACCGGCGTTCCGGCACCGAGCGCCTTCTCGATGACAGCCCTTCCCCGGGCCGGATCTCCCCCAAGGACGGCTTTGAGAAATGACTGTGCAGCAGGGGAAAGGGTTGTCCTAGTATCTGCCGATGTTCCCGTTCCTGCAGATTTGGATTTCAGGACAGAAACCGTTTTTACCGCAAACGCTATGGCATTCTTCTGGTAGTCCTGCGGCAGATCCACCGAAAGGACCTTCTTGAAAATCTTAAAGAATGAGACGACAAATCCTGAAGGAAAATTCCCGGCAGAGAAGCGGGACTTCTCCCAAAGGGCCTGATCTATAAGAAACGCCGGTGTACCGGTTGCCAGAGATTCCTCGAGGCTCCGGATGGATTCCAGGAAGGCTTCCCGGACCTGCACCCGGTGTTCTATACTGAAATTATTCCATTGCTTGGAATGTTTCTTACCAACCTTTTCCAGCATCTTTCCTGCAAGATATTCACGGTTAAGGCTGACCGGGTGATAAAGGGAGGTCTTTGTGGCTGTCATGCTCATGAGCTCCTGCTGATAAGAGAGGAATTCTGCTGATAGGTTAATATTCTTATTGCCGGCATCATCAAGCGGCATACGGGAGGATTTTTCTCCGTTGGCTGTTTCCCAAAATGCGGTGTCATCCGACTACGGCAATCCTACCGGTTCACAACCGACCGCATCAGCGCCATTACGCCCGGCTTCTTTAACTTCCTTGACACCGGCCCGCCAAAGCCCGGCATCGGCTCCTCGAACATCTCCCGGTTCAGCCGCTCGCTCAGCTCGTCGAAGATCCGCTTGTAGGCAACGCAGTGGGGGTCAACCCCCTCCAGGGATCCGCCCGAGGGAGCTATCGCGTTGTAGGGACAACCGCCCCGGCAGTACCTGATGTGCGCACAGTCCCTGCACGCCGTATCAACATACTCAGAGAACGCCGTCATGCGTTGGCCGGGATCTGACTGCATCAGCTGTTCCATAGTCGGGCGGTCCCGCACATTGCCCATAACCCATTCCGGCATCCCGACAAAGCGGTAGCAGGGGTAGATGCTCCCCTCGGGTCCGATGGCAAAGGTGTTGCCCATGCAGTTGACGAAGGTGCAGACGCTCCCCCGGCGGGTGAACACGCACCGGCAGAGGTCATTGATGTTCATCACTTCCACGGTCCCGAGGTTCTCAAGTGACTTGTCGAGGAGGTACACCAGAAGATCGCCGTATTCCGCCGGTTCCAGCGCCCACTCCTTCGGGTTCTCCGAGCGGAGCGAGGGCAGGGCCGGGTGGAGTTTCAGGACGAACCCCTTCTCCTTAAAGAAATTGAAGATCTCCTCCCGGTGCTTCACCGACTTGTTCGTGAAGGTGCAGATGAACCGCACCGAAAGGCCGGCAGCCCGGGCAATCTCATATCCCTTCATGCATTTTGCAAAATACCCGTCGCCCCGCTGGGAATCGGTGATCTCTTCCGGGCCGTCAATGCTCGACCCGAGGGGGACCTGGTATTCCTTAAGCACAGCGGCGATCTCCGGCGTCATCCGCCAGAGGTTCGTCTGCATTGCAAAATCGGGGGTGAGTTCCGCAAGCCCGGTGGAAAGCAGGGGCAGTGCCTGCCGGTAAAAGTCAGCACCTGCAAGGAGCGGCTCCCCGCCATGGAACGTGAACGTGACCCGGTCGGAACGGAAATTTTTGAGCCATGCAATGACATCCTTCACCGTATCGATGGTCATGACCGGTGAACCTTCCTCCGAGCTCCAGCAGTACCTGCACCTGCCGGGGCACCCGAGCGTCGGGATGATCATGATGTGGAAGGGGTTCTTCATGGTACTTTTTGTTTCACCTGCGAGGGTAAGAGGGTTTCCGAACATAAAACCGCAGGTGTACTGCAGGAAAGAAAAGACTCTTCCGCTTTCCTGTAAAATAATCCTGCATGGCATCCCGGCTCACCCTCACCGTTCTTGTCGATAACACCACCTTCATGGATCGCGATTTCTGCGGCGAAGCCGGGCTCTCGTTCCTCGTGGAAACTGCCGGAAAGAGGATCCTCTTTGATACCGGGCTGTCAGGTCTTTTCCTTGCCAATGCGGAGAAGATGGGTGTCGGCCTGTGGGACCTGGATGTCCTTGTCCTTTCGCACGGACATATCGATCATACGGGAGGGCTGGCAGCGCTCTTTCGACACTTGGCTCATGCACCATTGGATGGGAGGCAGCACCGGGTGCCGGAACTCATCGCCCATCCCCGCTGCTTCTGGCAGAAGGAAAAAGAGGGTCGGAAAAACGGCTCGGCTGTGAGCGAAGAGGAGGTCCGGCGGCAGTTTCCGGTCAACCTGTCTGATAAACCGGTCTGGATTACCGATGATCTGGTCTTTCTCGGGGAAATCCCCCGGAAGTTCGGGTTCGAGCATGCAGATACGGGGAAGCGGAGGATCAGCCTGCCGGATGGCAGGATGGAACCAGACCGGATGGTCGATGACTCCGCTCTCGCGTATCGTTCACAGGGAGGAATTGTCATCATCACGGGCTGCTCGCATGCGGGGATCTGTACTATCACGGAGTATGCGAGGGAAGTCTGCGGGGTTCGGAAGGTGAGAGATATTATCGGCGGGTTTCATCTCATCAGGCCGGAACCGGAGCGGCTGGAAAAGACCGGTGTGTATCTAAACGGGCTTTCTCTCGAAGCCCTGCATGCCTGCCACTGCACTTCTCTTCCGGCCAAGATTGCGCTTGCGGGGTATTGCCCGGTGCAGGAGGTTGGTGTGGGGCTCACGCTGGAGTGGTAGGGATCCCGAATATTGCAAAAAATTTACGTATCTTTCCTGTCTTTTTCCTTTCCGGTAAGAATCCTGCCGATATTTTAAAAAAAACTCCCGTGCAGGAGGAGGGGGAGGATGAGCAATGCGGTGAAGGCAGGACTC
>JBAVWM010000222.1:0-8840 GCA_049697815.1 Methanoregula sp.
TATAGCAGCCATTGGTCTTATTTCCCACCTTGATTTGTATGGTTTCTCAATTGCAATATGGTTACAGATCACTTATACTGAAATGGTTTATAATGATGGATAACGGTACTCTCTTATATGAGAGAAAAATCTCTGTATCTGGTATACACTCTGACCATAATTCTCATACTTTTCACTGCCGGTTGCGTTACTCCACTAGAGCAAAATTCTGCATCTAATCCTAATCCAAGTCCCGGTTCACAACAGACACCAACACAAGCGTCCTATGTCACAGAAGTAGCTTTGTCTGATTATGCATCATCCACTCCAGGATCCGCCGGATATACAACATATCTTCCCACAACCCAGATCCCTGCGGACATCACCTGCCGTATTCACAGTATAAATGTATTCGGTTATAATGGCACAGCATTTATTTTTAATCTGAAAAATCCGCCAATGTATATCAATTACACGGTGGTTCCGACGAATGTGACCGTAAATAAAGTATATACAGATTCCTTTACTAAAAAAACTACAACCTACACATACTCAGATTATAGTCCCTCTTCATGGTTTGATGTCACTGTCCGCGACAACGCGACCAAGGAGATCATTCTCAAGGAGGGTTTTGGAGAGAATAAAGGGTACTCTACATATCTGACCCGGACCCTGAAAGTAATGAAAAACGGAGACCTCCTGGTAGAGTTCCGGGGTAATAACATCAAAGCATCAGCCACCATCTGGGTAAAACCGATAGGAAATTTTGATGAATCGCATCTCTCAGAATTTACCGATTGCATGTACTGGGATGCCCACCGGGATACTTTGGAAACACCCGTACAGACAACGATTGCGAACGTAGTATATACATGGACACCAGAAAACCAATTAAACGGGTAAATTCTTTATAAAACAGCAAGAATAAGTTTTGCACTCCAAAGTAAAAAATGATTAATTAATATGAACCAAAAAAGAGTGAAGAAAAGTTCCACAATTTTTAATCGAGTAGATCTTTGCTCTGAACAAGAATATGGAGTCCCGTCGCATTGTGGGGGTCGCCACAATGGCGGGGGTGGAGGTATTGCTGAATCTTCCCGGAATGTCATGAGGGATTTTTATGAATGGTGAAGGTAAAATTAGGTGTTAAAATAGCATATTGCCCAACCGTTATTTTTTTTCATCATCCTCTTTATCCAAAAGAACACGGTCAGATCCGATGAGGCCCCGCAGAGAGAGTGAATTATTTATGCAATAACAGTGATTTAAATAGAGCAGGCAGTTAACGCGTCCCGGTGGGGTAGTGGACATCCTAGAAGCCTGCGGAGCTTTTGACCCGGGTTCAAGTCCCGGCCGGGGCGTTTTGTTTTTCACTTCCGGTCCTTAGTTCGTCCTCTTATAAAAATACCCTGTTCCATTACACCCGTTTAAGAACCATCCCCGGACCCGCGTCCACTCCAAAAATCCCGGATTCAAAAACAGGATAGTTTCGGCAGAAGATCGGGAACCGGGTACCCTGCGGAGGTGCCAAAAAATGGGGAATATCTATTACCATAAAAATCCTTTCAACAGGAAAAAAGTTTTCAGGATCCGGTTTCTGCATACCGGATTAATTTCGGGTTTTAAACCAGCTGTACAAGCACAAGCGCAATAAAACCACACGAAACAACTGCCAGTACCCCCATAACAGCATAGTCCCGCGTCACAAGGACACGCTCGCGCACGTGCGTCTTCTTCCCGATCCGGTACCCGCGCATATCTATGGTCAGTCCAAGCACATTGGAGCGGAGCAGGGCATTGGACACAAGCGGGATCGCGATGGGAGCAACACTCCGGATCTTGCCAATAAAACCTGTGCCGGGATTAAAGCCACGGGCCAGCTGGGCTTCATGGATTCGCTGCCCCTCGATCTGGAGCGTGGGAATAAACCGAAGCGCGATGATGAACATCAGGATGTAATCGATAGGGAGCCCCACCTTCTCCATGGCATTAACAAGGTCCCGCGGCTGCGTCGACATCAGGAAGAGCTGGAACGCAAAGATGAGCACCATGAACCGGAGCGTGAGGACGACGCCGATCGTAAGCCCCCCGGTGGTAATCGGGATACTACCTCCAATGACCGGTACTCCCTGAGGAATAAGATATCCGAGAATATCACCACTCGGCATCGTGATGACCGTGATGAGGATGAAGATGACACTCATGACGAGGATCATTTTGAGTTGCTGGAGCAACTCGGTAAGAAGTCTGCTGTATGCTGCAACTGCGAGCAGGGCAAGAACCATGAGGGTGAGAAAAAATATATCCGTCACGATGATACACATGATGCTCACAACGATGATGAACACGATCTTGGTATATGGGTGGAGCCGGTGCAGGAACGCATCCTTATGCACGTACTGGAGGATCTCAGCCACTCTTATGCACCCCCGGTGTCGGAAATGATCTTTCCGTTCTCCATCGTGATGAGTCGGTCTGCACAATATCCTGCTATCTGCCGGTTGTGGGTGATGATGATGATGGTGTGCCCTTTCTCCTGGAGTTTTTTGAGGATATCAATAACAAGAAGCGCCTCGTACCCGTCAAGCCCCGTTGTCGGTTCATCAAGCACAATCACGCTGGGCTGCATGGCAACAACGCATGCGATCCCAAGCCGCTGTCGTTCCCCCCGCGAGAGCCAGCGCGGGTACAAATCTGCCGATTCAGTAAGTCCTGCATCGTGAAGCGCTGCATCAATGACCACATCACCATTCTCAATGCCAAGGTTCTTCACTCCATAAGCGATCTCTTCCCGGACTGTATCGGCAAAGAACATATGGTCCGGGTTCTGAAAGACAAGACCAACGTCACAAGCAAGTGCGGCTATACTGCTTTCCTTCGTGTTCTTCCCGTTTACGATAACATCGCCGCTTGTCGGCGAGAGGAGCCGGTTGAAGTGCTTGACAAGGGTCGTCTTTCCCGAACCGTTCTCGCCAGCGATTGCAACAAATTCTCCTTTTCTGATGGTGAGACTGATATCGGATAATGCCTGAATATCTCCATAACAATACGTCAGGTTTTGTACAGAGATAACCGGTTCGCTGGTATAGACAGCATGGGTATTCTTTTTAACCATTGTAAAATCGGGCAGAACCATACCCCGTACACGGTCGTCCCTTAAAACTGCATCAGGGACACCGCTTGATGTGATCCGGCCATTCTCCATGATAATAAGGGTATCAACCATCTCCCGGAACTGATCGAACTTGTGCTCAATAAGGAGGATGGTTATTCCCTGGTCCTTGAGATCTTTCAGGATGTCGGCAATTCGTTTTGTCGCGTGCTCGTCAAGCTCTGAGGTAGGTTCGTCGAGGATGAGGATATCGTTCCCGAGCGCAAGTGTTGCGGCAAGGGCAACACGCTGCTTCTGGCCCCCGGAGAGGTTGTGCGGTGACCGGTCCTTGAGTTCCTCAAGGTAAGTTGTCTTCATAACCCCGGAGAGCCGCTCCTCGATAACGGCAGCAGAAAGCCCGCGATATTCGAGCGCGGAAAGGATCTCCTCCTCAACCGTGGTGAAGATCATCTGGGATTCGGGATCGTCAAAGACGACACCGACATTCTGCGCAAGATCCGAGAGGCTGCTGTAATCAGTGACGTTCTTCCCGTCAATTACTACCGCCCCTTCCTTCTTCCCGCCATACTCGTGATACAGGATCCCGGAGGTTGCAAGGCACAGCGAGGTTTTTCCGGCACCGGAGGGGCCGGTAACCATGACACAGCGGCCCTTCTCAAGAGAAAGGGTTATTTGGTGCAGGGCCGGCTGCACCGTATGGGGATAGGTATAACTGACGTTGTTAAGTTCAATCATTCCTGCCCTCTAAGAAGCACCCGGCTGGATGGGATATAGAGGAGCTGAACAATAACTGCATTAAAAACTGCTGTTATAACCACGATGGGAACAAAGACCACTACGAATGCCATCAGGTCTTGGTTATACTTGGCAAGGTAGGTCGCGCCGATAGCGATGATTGCGACTGCAGCAAACGTGAACCCGCTTGCGAGGGTTGCAATGAACGTCGTTATGGTAGGGGCGAATTTCGTCTGCTTGCGCAGGGCTGCATAGAGCACGAAGCAGACAAGGGCACCAACCGGTTCGCTGATCATGTTTGCCGGCGGGAACATCGAACTGGAGATCACCATTGAGAGGGCTCCGGCAACAAGACCTATGCCGATCGCTTCAAGGAGAGTGGGCCGGACCAGGATGATCGCAAGACAATAGAACGCGATGATCATATTCGGTGTCAGGGGCGTATGGAGCATTGCAAGGAAATACCGGAGGATCGCACCGATTGCAAGCAGAATTCCGACTACGGCAATATCTTTTGACTTCATGGTAACGTCACATCATCTGGAGAGTAGTAGTACACAGCAGGTCCTGTGGAACCAGTCCCGGCCCACGAACTAACCCATACTCTGATGTATAATTTTGTTCATTCATGTATTAAAGCGTAACTTGCTTCCGGGTCTTTCTCCAAAATCCAATTCATTCTTCGCGCTCATTCATCGTAAAGAGATTATGATAAGATTCATTGCCTGAACCGGCGCTCTCTCGTACAAGGTGGGGCATGATGCTATTTTCGCCGGGAAGTGACGAGATCTATAAAGAGGCACTTGCGCTGCACGAGAAAAACAAGGGGAAACTAGGGGTCGGGTCAAAAGTTCCCCTAAAAACCAAGCATGATCTCTCCCTTGCGTACACGCCCGGTGTTGCTGGAGTCTGCCGGGAAATTGCAAAAGACAAAAATCTTGCCTACCGGTATACCCTGAAAGCCAACACGATCGCAATCGTGACTGATGGGTCGGCGGTGCTCGGACTGGGTAATATCGGAGGGTATGCTGCTATTCCGGTAATGGAGGGGAAAGCAATCCTGTTCAAGGAATTCGCTGGTATCGACGCATTTCCTATCTGCTTTGAGAACTACCAGACAGATTTCATTGACCAGATACGGAACATTGCACCGGTCTTCGGAGGGATCAATCTCGAGGACATTGCCGCCCCCAAGTGTTTTGAAGTCGAAGATGCGCTCCAGGATATCGGTATCCCGGTGATGCACGATGACCAGCACGGTACTGCCGTTGTCGTTCTCGCTGCACTCATCAATGCCTGCAAGGTCACCGGCAAAAAATTTGAGGATTTAAACATCGTCATCTGCGGGGCCGGTGCAGCCGGCTATGCGATCACACGCCTGCTGAAATGTATCGGGTATAACCCGGATGTCTGCACAACCGTTCACGAGATAATCGTCTGCGATACCAGAGGCACCATATTCCACGGGCGGGAAGGTCTCTACCAGAACAAATACAAGTTCATCATCGCTGAAGAGACCAACCGCCCGGCTCTTGCGGGATCCCTTGCCGATGCAATGACCGGTGCAGATGTTTTTATTGGTGTTTCCGCCCCCGGGGTGGTGGACGAGGAGATGATCCGGTTAATGAACACGGATCCCATCGTTTTTGCGATGGCGAACCCGGTCCCGGAGATCTGGCCGGACGCAGCAAAGGGGGCAGGGGCCGGCATTGTCGGGACCGGCCGAAGTGATTTCCCCAACCAGATCAATAATGTGCTCGCATTCCCTGGGATATTCCGCGGGGCGCTCGATGCCCGTGCGACAAGGATTACTGACGAAATGAAAATTGCCGCAGCGCACGCAATAGCAGATTATGTACCCCGGCCGCAGCGCGATCACATCCTCCCCAACATCCTTGACAGGGAAGTTACCAAAGCCGTGGCAAAAGCCGTTGCTGATGCAGCCGAGAAGTGCGGGTGCAGCCGGCACATCTGACAGGATACGGCCTGATATCTGCACGGGAAACCGTTATACTGGTTTCATCGGTAATCCACCTAATCCGCTCGTGGACCGGCTCACCCGTACCCGGTGATCTCATAATCGATTGCCGTAGAGTTCTTTGCACATTCCCTGCCGTGGACAAGGACATCGTCGACCATCTTTTTTAAGAGCGCCGGGTAAACCGCTCCTACCATCTCCTGCACCGGTTTGCCGTCACAGAAAAACTTGAACGTGGGCGTGCTCCGGACGCCGTACCGCTCAGCAGTCCACGGGCTTGTCATAATATCGAGCCGTGCAAACTGGATAGAATCCTTATATTCCCGGGCATAATTCCGGAAATATGGGTCCATCTGGTGACAGAATGCACAGGTTGGAGAATAGAACATAACCGCAACCGGCCTGCCGCTTTTTTCCACCGCTTGCTCCCAGTTCAGGTCTGTTAATTCGATAAGGAGCTCCTTCGTTGCCGGTAGCGCCGGAACTGCCGTCACCGGTCCCTTTAGTGGAGGCTGTTGTGTCGGATCCCTGACATTCTCTGCCATCGTTTACCCCCAAAGCAGTGATTGGGGAATACGGGTGATATAGTTTATTCTCATGGTAACGGCAGTGTCAGTGCCGTCTGTTACCCTATTTTCAAACGGAACTCAGGGTGCGACCCGTTTTTCCAGGAACAGATACTCACCATCGGTTTCTTCCGGTATCGGTTTTCTGACTACCATACAACTCACTTTCGCTCCACGCAATCCGGGCCTTTTTCTCTCGCGCTCCTGCAGGGATTTGGTACTATGCTGATCATGCTGCGCAAAGGTATCACCCTTCAGCAGGGCACATTCACTGCAGTTATTGCCCCGGAGCCGGTCATCCTTTCCGCACTCAATGACAACCCCGATCTTGGGCGGTTCCTGTTCCTCTTCCTCTGCGGCAACTATTCCCGTATCCTCTCCCGGATCAACCGGGCATCGTCAAACTTCGAGATCCGCAGGCCGTTCACTGCTGACCAGCTGCTTACGGCCTTAAAAGAGGCAGGTCATACGGTCATCGTCATCGAGCACGACCCCACGCTTTTTGACGGTGCAGACCGCCAGCTGGTACCTGTTGCTGCCGCACTCCGGGGTGCCGGGCGCGAAGCACTGGTGATCCTGTACTCGCCCGTCATGGACCGGTCCTTTGCCGCACTGGCCCGCCATGCCGACAGGCTGATCGAGATTATGCCTGCCGATGAACCGGCATACACCGGACCGTACCAGAGCAGCAGATCGCCCCGGCAGGGCAGCCCCCCGGCCCCGGCACAGAAAACCCTGGGGGTGTTCTGACGGGAAGAAGTTTTGCCAGCGTCCGGCAGCACGCAAAGGACATCACTGATCGGTGGGTCCGGGCGTCAAGTTCGCTCCCGCAAATGAGGCAGTCGGGTATACAGCTCGCAGACATGGGGAAGAACCATTCAAGCGAGGCATTTTTCGGGTGTGATAACCCACGGGAATCGGTGATTTTCTCAGCAGTTCTGGAAATACGAAAAAAAGGGAAAGGAATATAACCCGTGTGGATACTTGACTCATCCTGGCGGAATGGCGTGGATCTCTGGTACCGGGATAGCAGCGTGAAATGCCGGCACCATGACTACGACCCGCCGTTCTACCTGTACCTTCCCGATCCCCCCGCGCATCACGAGATGATTGATGCACTTGCGGAACGCTACCATGCTGAGACCTGTACGTTCAGGACCCTTTTTGGGGATCTCGACGGGTTCAGCGTACATGCCGGCCGGGCTGTTGCGGAAGCAATCGAGCAGCAGACACAGGGTGATGCACAGCTCTTCAACGTGGACGTGCGGCGGGACCAGCGGTTCATGGCCGAGCAGGGGATTTTTCCATGCGGAAATGCCGATGAATCCCGGTACAGCCCGGACTTTCAGTATGATCTCCGCCAGGTAGAGATCCGGATCCATGACCATCCGGCACGCTCGATCATATGCACCGATGTCGAACTTGTCCATGAACGTACCGAATTCCTTCGGGGAACGGGCCGCATGGTTGTAACGGACCTTTTCTCGCTTCTGGAAGCCATCGATCCTGATGTGATCCTGATGTCGCAGGCCGACCTGTGGATGCCGAAGTTCCGGAGATATGCCGGGCGCGAGGGAATCACCATGCCGTTTTCCCGGAACGGGAACTACCGGCAGATGGACTCGCGCTCGTACTGGAGTTACGGGAGAGTTGAGCACAAAGATGCTGCACTTATCCCGGACGGGCGGGTGCTCATCGACACCGACCAGTCGTTCGTGTACCGTGAAGGCGGACTTGACGGGGTTTTCATGGCAGCCCGGCTCTCCGGGCTTTCCCCCAACCTGGCTTCCCGTTTCACACCGGGAACGCTCATCAGCAGTTACGAAATATATGAAGCAGTCCGGAGGGGTATCATGGTACCGTTCCGGAAAGCCGATGTGGAAAGGGTCCGGAAATTCGCCGATATCCAGGCAGCGGACCGCGGCGGGATGATGTTCCAGCCTGTGGCCGGGGTATACGGGAATGTCGACGAGATTGATTTTCTCTCCATGTACCCCTCCATTATCGTGAAGTTCAATCTCTCTCCGGAGATCTTCGGTCACACGGATTGCAAAGGGTTTCTGGCATCCGTACTTGAGCCGGTGGTTACCCTGCGCGGGGAGACTAAAAAGAGGAAAAAAACAGGCTCCCGGTATGCCAGTATCGATTCCATGCTGAAGTGGATGCTCGTCACTTGTTTTGGGTACACAGGATACAAGAACGCAAAGTTCGGGAGAATTGAGGTCCACGAGGAGATTACCCGCAGGTCGCGCGAGATCCTGATAGAGACAAAAGATATTGCCGAATCGATGGGCTTTTCTGTGCTGCACGGGATTGTCGACTGCCTGTGGGTGCAGGGGACTGCAGTGAATGATCTATGTGCCGAGGTGAACCGGAAGACCGGGCTCTTTGTCGAAAATGAGCATTTTGACTGGATCGTCTTTTTACCTCTCAATGACGGGTTCGGGGCATATAACCGGTATTACGGGAG
>JBAVWM010000223.1:0-1562 GCA_049697815.1 Methanoregula sp.
GTTGACGGTGTTGCTACTTCAAACCGTGCCATCGACATCAACCCCGACGATATTGAAACACTCAACGTACTGAAGGGTGGTGCTGCTACCGCTCTCTACGGATTGCGCGCTGCATCAGGAGCCATCGTTATCACAACCAAAAAAGGTTCCGGAGCACAGGGAAAGAAAATTTCCGTGAAATTCAACACCTCTGTCACCTTTGACAAGGTAAGCCAGCTGCCCCCCATGCAGAAATCTTATGGTCAGGGTAACAATGGTGCCTGGATATCAGGAGCATCAACCTCCTGGGGACCCAAAGTTGACACCTGTTCATATTATGTAGATCCTACCTATAAGTGGAGGGCCTATGATGTTGACGGGCAGATCGTAAGCAAGAATGACCCGCTGGCCAATGGCCAGTCAGTCAATGTTTATGACCCGTATGATTTCTTCCAGACAGGTGTAACAACCAACAATGCGATTTCACTGTCAGGCGGTGGCGATAAATCCACATTCTATTTAAGTTTCTCCGATAACTCCTCCAAGGGTGTTGTCCCCAACAACAAATTCCGCAGGAATACCTTCCTGTTCAATGGCGATACCAAACTTGGCGAGAAAGTTAAAATCGGAGTAACTGCAAATTATATTATCTCTGCAGGTGACCGTATCCAGCAAGGTTCAAACACATCAGGCGTTATGCTCGGACTTCTGAGAACGACCCCGACCTTTGACAATGCCGCAGGGTATATCATCGAAAACGGTGAACCTTACGGACTTCCCAACGGATACCAGCGTAACTACCGTCATGGCGGCGGATATGACAATCCTTACTGGACTGCCAACATGAACCGTTACAATGACCAGGTAAACCGTTTGATCGGAAGCGTATATGCAAACTATTTTGCAACAAGCTGGCTGACCTTTACAGCCCGTATCGGTATTGACTGGTGGGATCGCAAGGTTCAGAACGAACTTGCCATCTATTCACGTACCCAACCTTCAGGCTGGACATATGAAACCATGGAGCTTAACAAAGACTTCAACTCCGACATTATGGCAACCATCGACAAAAACTTCGCAAAAGATTTCAATGTGAAGTTCGTGTTTGGTAACAATATGTCACAGCTCTACTGGCATGGCCTGAATGGCAATGCGAATGATGTTGTCATCCCGGAATATTACAACCTGAGCAACACAACCTCAATCGCAGCAACAGAAGTTACAACTACACTGAGAAGAGCCGCTTTCTATGGTGACTTGCAGTTATCATGGAAAAGCATGGTTTACCTGAGTGTTACAGGACGTAATGACTGGTCAACAACCCTGCCTGCAGGCAAGAATTCATTCTTCTATCCTTCAGTGGGAGCCGGCTTTATCTTTACGCAGCTTCCTTTCCTGAAAGACAACAAGATTCTGCCCTATGGAAAGATCCGCGCATCTTACGCAATCGTTGCAAAGGACGCAACACCGTATAACACCCTTAATTATTATTTCCAGCCTGTTATCGCTGACGGTTGGACAACAGGGCTCACTTTCCCGCTCAACTGATATGTAGGATATACCTATGGTGACCAGCTCGGGAA
>JBAVWM010000224.1:0-2234 GCA_049697815.1 Methanoregula sp.
CATTTGCGGACCCTTCCGGAACAGAAAGCTCGAGCACCAGTAACGTTATTACTATCGCAAACACTCCATCGGCAAATGCATCCAGGCGACCTTTGGGCAGAAATTTCATTGCGTCATCCCTTCACAACCATGGAGCCCGGAGAGTGCTGCCGTGAAAAGAAAGGTTTCATCCGGGACCTGGTGCACCCGGGCTTCCTGTCACTACCTGATTGCAGTTCAGATCATAATCGATCGCATAGGTCACAGGATTTTTATCGAGCCCCCGTATCTCCATCGTCGGCTTGCCTTCGCTGGTCTTCAGGGTGATGACCGTATTTGCATACCAGAGAATATACTGTTCGAGTTTGGGATCCAGGACACCCGATCGCATGATATACAGTGAGTGAATGTTGTTCTGTTCCTCCCACGCCATGGTAACCCGCAGGTACCGCGAAGCCATTTCAACGTCGCTGAAATAAAGAAAGTCGGATATCGGGTCGTAGAGGGCGCAGAGTTTATCGCATCCGAGATCGTCTTTGAGGTGTTTTACTGCCCTTGTATACTGCCGGTCAATTTCGGCCGGGTTTCTTGGGTCAGCATATAACACGTTGTCCGCAGGAAACGTGTGCCGGAGCGTACCAATGCGGTCCCGTATCCCTGACAGAACTCCTCGTCTGCCAGCATTCGCAAAGTTCTTCCCGGGGTCAAAACAATCGATATGAACCACCCTGCCACCTTCAATCTTCCGTCCCGCCACATCGGACGGCCGGGCGAACCAGAACCAGATAACGCCAGCATTTTTTTCCTCCAGCACATTTTCTATAAAACTGCCGGCAATTTTCCAGGGTTTCCATGTCTCGTCCGCTGCCAGGATAATCGGATAGACGGGATACCGGGGAGACGCGGAATCTGAACCGGCATTGCGGTTAGCCCGCTGTATCTCGTCATCAATACAGGAATTTTTGCCGGTGCCGGAAAAGCGGGTCTGGTAGCGTTTGAAAATACTCTGGTCCCCGGTGCAACCGGTGATGGAAAACGGTTGCTGGTCGACCGTGAAGGTGTTTTTAAATGTCCAGATGAGAAGAATAACCCCGAAAATCCAGAAGATTACCACGAGCGTAGATAAATAAAAAAGCCACCCGGGTATAAGGATCTGGAGGTAGACGTCGAAGAGGACAAAGATCACAACGCTCCAGAGGAGGGATAAGCTGAGCAGGAGATACGGTCTCCACCGGACAAACGCCTTTCGGGAAAAAGACTGGGTGATTGCAAGGGACAGGAATGCATTCACAAAACCAAGCATGGTGGCAATTTTAATGATGCCGTCCCACTTGAGGGTGGCTGTTATCGTTGTGACCAGATTGAAAATTACTTCAGGCATCATCTTCTATCAACACCTCAATTTCCCCTTCCGTCCCGCAGGAATCGGGTTCGCAGGGACACGCTGACACGGCAACAGTACAGGTTTTCAGCGCAAGGAACCGTACGGAGTCATTCTCTTTCGACCGGGACCGGGAAGTCCGGAAACCATAGGCCGGACAATCGAGTTCAAAATCCATGAACAGGTTGATGGTGCTCGGAAGATTGCACGGAGATATCCCAAGCGCTGACGCGAGTATATCCCTGCAGCCATCCTTTTCCTTTCCAAAATCATCCCGGTAAATCTTCCGGCGGCATCCCGGGTAGAGAATATTTGTCCGGGCTTCAGACTGTACAGACAGGACCCGGAGCACCGGTTCTTCGCTGGTATCAAAAAGCTCATCCCCGGGTTTCAGGATAAACCTTCTCAGCCGATCGAGGGTGATACCCTGGCTGTAATTGAGAAATACCAGGTCGGCCAGTTGCCCGTTATACTTGCACGTGACCGTTATTGTGTTGCCTTTGGCTACAACCGCAGCACCGCCGCTCCCTTTCTTAAGCTGGAATCTCATACTACCACACCTCAGATATCTTTAAGGTCTGATATATTTTGATGGAATATGAAATGAACGTATAATCCATGGCGGACTTGTTCGTGGTTGCAGCATTCTCATTTGACGAAGGCAAAAAATTGTGTACCATACCATAATTTCCGGGGTTTGCGAAAATCCGTGAACCTTTTCAAGGTTATCCCTGTTCATCGTACCGTGGTGCCGGACCAGCCGCAGGGATTTTCCAGATCCGTGGAAAAAGCAATTTCTTCGGGGAGCTTTTTTTTAATCGTTTGCCGGTTTAGTACGCACTCCAGCCGGAGTCGGCAACAATGGTCGCCGCGT
>JBAVWM010000225.1:0-2650 GCA_049697815.1 Methanoregula sp.
CGGATGAAGGACGCTGGCGGGCGCATCTCTATCCTTTTCGGGCGCGAGAACTGGGGGCTGAACAACGAGGAAGTCAGGCGAAGTGATATGATCTGCACGATCCCGACTTCCGATGAGTACCCGATACTCAACCTCTCGCATGCGGTCGGTGTTATCTGTTACGAGCTTGCGGACATGCCCCTGCCGGCCTACCAGCTTGCATCCTCAACAGACATGGGATACCTGTACCGCCACATTGACCGCTACCTCGATGCCATCCACCACCCGAAGTTCAAGCGGGAGAACACCATGATCCTCATCCGCCGCGTCCTCGGCCGGGCAACCCTGACCACCCGCGAGGCAAGTACCCTCCACGGGCTCCTGCGCAGGAGCGAGTGGCACATCGACCCGGCGCTGCTCGACCGGGACAGGACGGGGAGCCGGAACCTGGTGGATGAGGAGGAGAAAGAGCCGGATTCGTAGGATCAGAAAAAAGCGATGATGTGAAATCTGCGCTGTTTTACGGGAATTTTTTTATCAGTTCCAGAACAACCACACGTGGAATTTCAGTTCGGGCATCATGATGAGTGTTACGGAAGGCATGAAGAATAGCCCTCCCGATTCTGGTTTTTTTCCTTTTTTCACGGTCTCCGGGCACGACGCCTCTCCCGAGTCGCGCAGCTACCATCAACCACTATATACGATTAACTCACATTTTATACGGATGATCCTACCGGACCGGAGATGAATTAATGCGACTTCTTCTCATTCATTCGGATTACATAGAATACGAAGTAAAAAAGAAGACAAAGATGGCAGAGGAGTGTTCCGTACTCTCGGATAAGGAGACCGAGGCACTCACTGTTTTTTGCGCCGTGGAATCCATCGACGAGGAAGACCTCGAAGGCGTGATCCTCCAGGGCATCGGGGAGATAAAAAAGACCGCCGCTCAGGTCAACGTGGACAGGATCGTTGTCTACCCGTATGCCCACCTGTCAAGCGATCTTGCGTCACCGGACACTGCGATCACGGTACTCAACGGGCTGAAGGCCGGCCTCGATGCGGAGGGGTTTTTAGTCAAGCGTGCTCCCTTCGGCTGGTACAAGTCCTTCAGGATATCCTGCAAGGGCCACCCGCTCTCCGAGCTTTCCAAGACGATCGTGCCCGGCGGCGAGGAAGGGGCCGTCAGGAAAGAGAAATCGGAGGTCACCCACGACTGGTTCGTGCTGACGCCTGACGGGAAGCAGCACGACTACAAAGAGTACCTTGACGACTCCCCGTTCGGCTGCCTTGTCAAGAAGGAACTGGGCGTCGCGGTCCCGGTCGGTGGCGACCCGGCGCACGTGGACCTGATGCGTTCAAAGGAGCTCGTGGACTACGAACCCGCAAGCGATGTCGGTTGCCTCCGGTGGATGCCCAAGGGCAAGCTCGTTCGCGACCTGCTCGCCGACTACGTGCTCCGGATGGTGCTCGAATACGGCGGCACGCCGGTCGAGACACCGGTGATGTACGACCTTGGCGACAAGGCGATCTGCGAGCACGCCGCAAAGTTCGGCGAGCGCCAGTACCGCTTCAAGTCCAACAACCGCAACATGATGCTCCGGTTCGCGGCCTGCTTCGGCATGTTCTCGATCATGCGCGACATGCACATCTCCCCCAACAACCTGCCGATGAAGATGTACGAGCTCTCGACCTACTCATTCCGGCATGAGCAGAAGGGGGAGGTGATCGGGCTCAAGCGCCTCCGGTGCTTCACGATGCCCGACATGCACTCGCTCTGCCTCGATATGCCGCAGGCGCTGAAGTGTTTCGAGGAGCAGCTGGCGATGGGATGGCAGACCGGTAAGGACTTCGAATACCAGCTTGTTGCCGCATTCCGGTGCACGAAGGACTTCTACGCAGAGCACGAGGCATGGGTGAAAAAGATCGTCCGGGAATCCGACTGCCCGATGCTCATCGAGATCCTCTCCGACCGCGTCCACTACTGGGTTGCCAAGATCGACCTTGCCGCAATCGACGGCCAGCTCCGCCCGATCGAGAACCCGACGGTCCAGATCGATGTCGAGAGCTCGACCCGGTTTGCCATCAGGTACCACAAGGAAGACGGAACTCCCGTTTATCCGCCGATCCTCCACTGCTCTCCTACCGGAAGCGTTGAGCGCGTGATGTGCGCTATCCTTGAGAATATCTCCACCCAGAAGGTCCCCGCCCTCCCGACGTGGCTCTCGCCAACGCAGGTCCGGGTCGTGCCGGTTGCCGAGCGCCACGGGGCGTTCGCTGCTGAGATCTGCAATGCGATCAATGCCGCCCAGGTCCGGTGCGATGTCGATGACCGCGAGGAGAGCGTGGGGAAAAAGGTCCGCGAGGCCGGCATGGACTGGGTGCCCTACGTGATTGTTGTCGGCGACGATGAGATCGCATCGAAGATGCTGACCGTAACCGTCCGGAAGAAGTCGCAGCCGAACAAGCCGTTCAAGGAGCAGATGACTTCTGATGCCTTAATCGCGGCGGTGAAGAAGGACACGGAAGGTAAGCCGTTCCGGCCGCTGTATACGCCGCGGAAGCTCTCGATGAAGGCCCGGTATATCTGATTTTATTCTTTTTTTAATCGATTTCTTCCGTACCTTTTCGAGAAATATCCTGTTGTACATGCTCCTGAACAGCACGTTAT
>JBAVWM010000226.1:0-5899 GCA_049697815.1 Methanoregula sp.
TAATTGTCCCGAATATTCTCTATGCCCTGGTAAAGGATTTCAGGCAGAAGACACTCTTCAGGAAGAGCACTCCGTCCGTCAGCGTGAACAAGGGGCCGAAAGTGCTCTTCTGGATACTGGATGGATGCAATGTCGGGGCATTTCTGGAAGCTGCCCAAAAGAATGAAGATCTGAAAATGTTGTTTGAAGGCGGATACTTTGCCCGGTGCGTAACGATCTTCCCTTCGGTAACACCGGCTGCACATGCGACACTGATGACCGGTTGCTACCCGAAAAAGACCCGTATTCCGGCATTCGACTGGGTCGATGTTACCAAAAATTATGCCGGGACGGCCGAGTACCGCCGATATGTCAGGATTATGCCGGACTTCAAACGGTTCCTGCAGCAGGTGTCGAGCAGCACATACCAGAAAGAATTTTTTGACAGCCTTGGGGACGCGCTGGATCTCAATCAAAGATTTCTCAGCCCGTTTGCGAACACTATCTTCGAGACACTGAAGGAAACCTGGTACACGGAATCGATCAAGGAGTGGATCCACCGGGGTGCCGATAATTTCTACGGCGCTTCGATAAACAGTTTGCTCGATGATCTTGCCGCACAGAACCTGATTCAAGAAAAAACCATGATGGATCTGCTTGCTGCCTCGTATAAGGAGGTCAGTTACGAGTTTGGGGACACCATCTGGGGTTCCAAGGATTTTCGGAAACTTGCCGATCTGATGGTGTACTGGAAGTCCGGCACCGATACCGTCAGTCATGAATACGGCCCGCGTTCGGATCAGCTGAAAGATGAGATAGATGAAGCGATAGGAAAACTGGCAGATACCATAAAATTCTACAAGATGTATACCCGGCAACCGCTCTACGTTGTCATCACGGCCGATCATAGTCATAGCGAAGTTACGAAGCTTGCGGATATGGCAGAGGATTTCAAGCGTACCTTCGGCAGCAGGTACAAAGTCGCAGGCCGGGAGGATCGGGCCGATTCCAAAGCCATCAATGCATCGGATATCATTCTTGCAAACAATGACAGGGCTGCTTTCTTCTCTATATTCGGGCAACCCGGGGCGAAAAATGCTATCCGTGATGAGATAATCAGTTATCTTAAGAAACGCCCGGAAACCGACCTTATTCTCTGTCGCGATGATACCATCCGGATAATCCAGGTTCATGAGGATGGAACGAGCACGGAATCGGGCAATATCGATGAGTTTTTCGGAGATAAAGAAAACCTGTACCCGAATGGTAGCGAGCGGATAAAAGGACTGATGGAAGGAAAGAACTGGGGGGATATCGTGATATCCGTACGGGAAGGATATTCACTCAATCCGGACTTCGGACCCGTACGGGCGGGAGAGAAGATACTTCATGGCGATCACGGCGGCCTCAATTTCAGTGACTCGGTTGTCCCGTTCCTGATCTGGGGACCGACAATCAGGGCGAATAAAAAAAGCGATACCGGGGAAATGTACAGGACTGTGGACATCGCGCCGACGATATCTGCAATTTTTAATGAAGAGCAGAAGGGTGCAGACGGAAGAGTCATCCGTGATATATTCACGTAAGGAAAGATCGTAGTATCCCGGATTATTTTTATCCGTAAAACCATTGCTACACTGAGGGCAGCATCCTCCCAAGGAGGTAATCGGTACCAGAAGAGGTTGCATGGTTCAATGTAACCGGGGCTCATGTGAAGTTTGATCGCGGTATGCCCGTGAACGAGTTTATCGACAGACCCCAATTGAGAGACTCTCCGTTCAACCTCACTGAAGAATTGTTCGGATTTTCCCCCTGGCCCGGGGTTGTTTTACCTGTACGACGATGTGTTCACCGTGCAGAAAACCTCATTGACCGTAATCCCGCAGATTACCGGTGGAAAACAGAGGTAACCATACCGATCTCCGGTAATACTTGCACAGGGTAAAGACGGGTACAGGAAAATGCCCCAAAAGGGCCTCAATTTGAACGCTTGTCGGCCCCGGTTGCGTTGTCTCAATCGTCCGGCAATCGTTCGCCGTTTGGATTTCCGGACTCAGCACAGCCGGCACATTGCCACACGAAACAATGGCCGCCCGCATCTGATTCTTTCGCCAACCTGAACCAGGTTTTCGGAAAGCAGGGCGACTCACCCTGATCGGTGGTGAATGTGGTCAGCTCCGCAGCGCAGCGCCTTTATCGTCTATACCCCTGCGCCGTGACAGGGATATAAACCCGCTGCGCCGGGTTGCATCCTCGTATCTTCCCCTCTGAGGCAATTAGCACTGTAATGCTTTATTATTATTTATAAGTTTCCAATAGCCACAAGGCCGGTGAAAATGGATTGAATATACGGTAATCTGGTAAAAAAGGACAGATCCATCAGGATTGAAGTTCTCTTTGCTCTGGAGAAACCCCGCTTTCTCATATCATGAGCCCCCTCTCTTGCGCAACTGCACAGGTTTAATAATAGAGAGCGAGTGATCGTGCATGGTAAGAAAAGGGAGAGATGCTACCGGAGGATTTGCAGAGGAGCGGACAAAAAAATGAGAGGTGTTTTCATCAAAATGATCACCTTGCATATGCTTCCACCAGGTCCCGTGCGGTGATTATCCCGGCGATCTTCTTCTTTCTCATAATGGGAAGCCGCCTCACATGCTGTGCAGCCATTATCTTTGCTGCTTCATGGATACTGATACCGGCAGGGGCTGTTTTCAGGGGAGAGGAAAATGCCCTCCCTACCGGAGTATCAAGCGGTCTGCACTGGAGAATGAACGTTGAGAGGAGATCCCGTTCTGTAAATATCCCCGATGGCTTTCCATTACCGGTGACTATAACGCTGCCGACCCTCTTTTTCCCCATGATTTCGGCCGCGGTAAGCACCGTGACATCCTCATCGACACTGACAATCTCCTTTGTCATGAAATCGTCGACAACAAGCGAGGTCTCCGGGGCCTCGGGCATCTCTCGGATCAGGTCCGATGCCGTAATAATCCCGGCAAGCTTGCCGCATACAAAGACAACCAGTCTCCCTTTCTTGTTGATCATGGTTCGTGCCGCCTCCCGGATCTCGAAAGTCTCGCATATCCTGATGAGCGGGTATGACATGACATCTCCGACCATCGTTTCTTCAAGGTCCATTTCGCATGCCAGAACCCGGGAGAGGAGGTCCCTCTCTGTTACGATAGCAACAGGGGTTTTGTATTTTACGACAATGAGGCTCCCGATGTGGTGCTCGCCCATGGTTTTTGCTGCCTGGATCATCGGGGTTTCAGGAGTTGTCGTGATGACCTTGCGGCTCATGATGTCGCCTACTTTCAGGTGACGTTTGGATTCCTTGTAGGCGCTGTCGAGCACGCTCGGAAATTCAATGACAGATTTTTCAGGTTTTGTCATAAAGATCCTTCCAATGGGAGAATTGAGTTCATGATATTAAAGACTTCGGTGCCATTTCTATCAGCTGAAATTCAAAATCACCGGGAGACAATACCGGGAGTCTTTGCGTGTCCTCACGTATCCGGTCCAACGCGAACCTTCACGGGCAATGGCCGTGTCATTGGCCGTGATTCAGGACGGGACAGGACAGGGCTGGTGCGGAACCGTACGGGGAAAAAAAAGCGTACGTCCACGGTTGCCAGGGAATCCTTTTTCCGTATGTCCTGTCATGTGTCAATCCGGCACGTCTCGCAGCCCCGCGAGAGTACCTGGTCTTTCTTACTGTTGTACCGGTACACGGTGACACCCTTGCACCCAAGGGATCGGGCGAGCATGAAGATCCGGCAGATCTCGTCTGCTCCGGCATCTTCGGGCAGGTTCACGGTCTTGGAGACGGCGTTATCCACATGCCGCTGGACGGTTGCCTGCATGCGGATATGGTGGTCGGGCGGGATTTCCGTGGCAGTCCTGAAGAGTTCTTTCATGGTCTCGGGGACCGGTGCGGAAGCGAGCGTGCCGGTCCGTTTCACTATCGTGAGAATGTCCTGAGCGGAACTGAGGGTCCCGAGGTATTTTTTCAGGAGAGGGTGAATGAAGGTGACGCGCCGGGTGCCGATTTGCCGTCTGCCGGCAAGAGAGAAAAGCGGCTCGATCCCGCTGCTCGTGCCGGCAATGAGGTGGAGCGAACCCGTTGGGGCGATGGTCGTCACGGTGGCATTGCGCATCGGGCCGGTGTAGATACTCTGGTCAATCGCGGGAAATGAACCTTTCTCCTCTCCCAGCTCCCGGGATGCAGCCTGTCCCTCACGGGAGACAAGGGCCATCGTGCGGTCGGCAAAACGAAGCGCTTCACCGGACCCGTACGGGATCTCCATGAGGATGAGGGCATCGGCAAGTCCCATGATACCAAGCCCGATCTTCCGCGTCAGCAGGGTCTTTCTCCGGATTTCCGGCACCGGGAACCGGTTAATGTCGATAACTGCATCAAGGAACCGGACACCCCGGGCCGTAACGGCCTGCACCAGGTCCTCATCCAGGTCGCCCTTCCTGATGCAGCGGGAGAGATTGACGCTTCCGAGATTGCAGCTCTCGTACGGCAGGAGCGGCTGCTCGCCGCAGGGGTTCGTTGCTTCGATGTTCCCAAGGCCCGGCACGGTATTTTCTGCATTGATGGCATCGAGGAAGAGTGCGCCGGGATCGCCGCACTGCCATGCCGCCGAGGCGAGAGCATGCCAGAGTTCCCCGGGGTCGATGCGCTCCGGTACCGATCAGTCCCGGGGATTGACCAGGTCATATGGCAGGCCACGCTCAAGGCAGCGGAAGAACTCTGCATCGAAACCAACCGAGAGGTTGAAATTCGTAAGCCCACCCTCTCTTTTTGCACCAATAAAGTCCATGATATCGGGATGAGAACTGGCGAGCACTGCCATGTTGGCCCCCCGCCGTTTTCCTCCCTGTTTTACGGCAGTGGTAGCCTCATCAAAGACGCGGATGAACGGGAGCGGGCCACTTGCCGCTCCGCCGATCGACGAGACGGGATCTCCGGCCGGGCGGAGACGGGAAAAGGAGAAACCGGTGCCCCCGCCGCTCTGGTGAATCAGCGCCATAGCAGTCAGACTTGAAAAGATCCCCTGCAGGGAATCTTCCACCGGTAGCACAAAACAGGCAGAGAGCTGGCCAGAAGCAGTTCCGGCATTCATCAGGGTCGGCGAGTTGGGTATGAACAGCAGTTCCTTCATGACCCGGAGGAACTCCTTCGACCATGGGGTATCAACAGCACCTGCCACTCTGCTGAAGAGCTCAAACGGGGTTTCCTGCGGGAGAAGATATCGCTCTTTCAGCAGGATTTTTGCAGCAGGTGTCAGGTGCATTGCGCTATCAGGGATGGTGTTTACGCAAACGGGATAAATCTATTGCCGAATCCTGTTTTTTTATGGGTGCGGGTCTCTCTTCTCATGAAACGGTTTTGTCAGAACCGTGAAGAAATTTTCGAACACTATCCTGAATCTTTCAGGGCCCTGCAGGTCAGCATGTACGGTTACGAATGCCATGTAATCGATTATGGAAGTGAGACAAACCGGTGACTTCTCAGTCCCGAGGATAGTTTAATCCGGTTTTACCTTTTTAGCCTCCCGTTCGCGGAGCTCGTTCCTCCGCATCTTTCCTGAACAGGTCCTGGGGAGGGAATCGATACATTCAATGAACCGCAGGTACTTGTACGGGCCAGGTACCTGCCTGACATGCTCCTGCAGGCCGGCCACAAGCTGGTCGGATGGGGAAAAGCCGGTCTTGAGGACAACAAATGCTTTTACAACCAGTCCCCGGCTCTTTTTCTGCCATGCATCGACCACGTCATACCCGAAGTTGAAGTGCTCCGGCACGCTGATGGAAAAGATCCTGTACCGGTCCTCCGGTTCAGGGCTCGTGGTGGTATCCGGGAAGCCGGCTGGCAAATATTCCCGTATTGTTTCCCGGATATCCTTGAATG
>JBAVWM010000227.1:0-3300 GCA_049697815.1 Methanoregula sp.
GTGCCCGGTAACTTGTCCGGAAGTCCGGCATTCCGGAATTATTGCGTATTATGTGTACGCTGCGGGATGGGTGCGAGCGATCCTGTCCAGTTCGTGATCTCGTAATTTCCTTGAGTTTCCCTTCCGTAAATGCCTGTTCCGAAAAAAAGAACACCCGGCTCTGACAGAGTCCTGATCGGCAACTTATCACGGTGCCATCCTTTAAGTAATTCCACGGGTTATATATTTTTTATACCTATGATCACGCTTCACATGCTTTGCATGATACATGGGGGTGCGTTTACATGTATTCACCGGATACTACCAAGTACCTTATTCACATCAGCCTCACTGCAGAGGGGGTGGTCGAGAAACCTGACGTAGTCGGCGCCATATTCGGGCAGACTGAAGGGTTACTCGGCGAAGACCTCGACCTCCGGGATCTCCAGAGGACGGGGCGTGTCGGACGAATCGATGTCCAGATAAGCAGCAGGAAAGGCGAAACTACGGGCGAGATCCTGATCTCGAGTTCCCTTGACCGGGCAGAAACGGCGATCCTTGCGGCATCGCTCGAGACCATCGAACGCGTAGGTCCCTGTGTCGCCCGTGTGGCCGTTATGTCCGTCGAGGACATCCGTGTCAGCAAGCGCAGGAAGATTGTCGAACGGGCAAAAGAGATCCTCATCGACCGGTTCGAGGACGGAACGATCGACAGCGAAGAGCTGCTCAATGATGTCCGCCAGAGCATGCGGATAGAAAAGATCGGGTCGGTTGGGGAGGAAAAATCACCGGCCGGCCCCAATGTCCTCGAATCCGATGCGATCATCATCGTGGAAGGGCGGGCAGATGTCCTGAACCTGTTGCGCTACGGGATCAAGAATGCCGTGGCGGTCGAGGGGACGAATATCCCCAAAACGATCATCGACCTGTGCGAAAAGAAGACCACCACCGCGTTCTTTGACGGTGACCGCGGCGGCGAGCTGATCCTTCGGGAGCTCCTGCAGGTAGCGGATATCGACTTCGTCGCCTTCTCCCCCCGGGGAAAGAGTGTCGAGGATATGACAAGTAAGGAAGTGATAAAGACCCTGCGGAACAAGGTGCCGATCGAGTACGTGCGCGACCAGTATTTTGAGGATTCATCAGAACTCCCTCCCGAACTGAGGACTGCACGGGGCCGGTCTGAAGAACACGAGGGACAGGATAAAAAGCCAAAACATGCAGCGGGAATGAAGCGTCAGCGGGATGCCCAGCAGGGTCCCCTGACCCTGCGGGACCATATCGATGATGTGAAAGGCAAGAACCTGGCACGTTTCCTTGCTGATGACCTGACGGTGATAAAAGAGCTCCGGTCCGATGAAGTGGAGAAAGCCATCGACACCCTTGATGGACCGGTGAGCGGCCTTGTGCTCGATCGTCCTGTCGACCAGAAACTGCTCGACCGTCTCGTCTGGAAAGGGCTTTCCTATGTGGCTGCCCGGGATTTCAAGGGCATTATAAAACGCCCGCTGACCATCCGTCTCATGAAAATGGGGTCATAACATCCCTCACGCAAATTTATTTATGCTGCACAAAACCATGTTACAGTCCGGAGGGACTGTATGCATAAAGACGAACTGATCAACCTTCACCAGATGTTGTCAGACGTAAAAGACTATTTTGAAGCGATCAATCCCGATCTCAAGTTCACCCAGTATAATGCACTGAAGATCACGCCGTCCCAGCAGCATAAGAGCAAGATGGAGCATAAGTACGCAATCTTCGTGCTTGGCACCGAGATTGCCAATGCCATGAAAAATGTCGATTATTCCTCATCAAACAGGATCTCGGCACGCATGAAGGAGCTTGCCGAAAAGACGTTAAAAGAGATGGACTATCCATAATTCTCCGGCCATAGAAACCGGAGCGTTTGGGCATATCCCTGCTTTTAGATATATTAAAGACAGATCAGCATGGATCTTCGCTCATGCAGTATTTCACGGATACCGACATGGGTCTTGACCTTGGTCAGGTCAACCTGAGCGTGGAATCGGCATTTGCGGATCACGGGAACGGCCTCATCCAGATGCCTCCAAAGGTCTATATTACCTTGCCGGAGGGGGATTTCCGCACCATGCCCGCGTATCTTCCTTCCCTGTCAATCGCAGGTGTAAAAATTGTCAACGTTCATCCGAAGAATCCCCAATCGGGGCTCCCGACGGTCATGGCCCTCACCATCATCCTCGATCTCGCCACCGGCCAGCCTGTTGCTGTCATCAACGCAACGCGCCTCACCGACATGCGGACCGGGGCAGCGGGAGCTGTTGCAGCAAAACACCTCAGCGCAAAAAAGGAAGTCGTGCTGGGGGTGATCGGGACCGGCCGGCAGGCAGAGGCGCAGGTGGCGGCAATCTCCCGCGAGCTCAGGATTAAGGAGATCCGGATCTGGGGACGCAACCCGGGGCATGTCAGAAAGTTTGCCGACCGTTTTATGGAATACCCGTGCCTGGCATTGCCACCGGAGAAGGCCTGCGACTGCGATGTACTGGTGACAACGACTCCCTCCACAACCCCTATCATCAGGAGCGAGTGGATCCACGAAGGCACCCATATCAACGCAATCGGCGCGGATGCTCCCGGCAAGGAGGAACTGGACCCCGCACTGCTCCGGCGTGCGCAGGTCTTCGTGGACGACATGGCGCAGGCAGTTCATTCCGGCGAAGTGAATGTGCCGATCAGCCGTGGGCTCTACCGGGCCGATGAGATCGCCGGCACGCTCGGCGAGGTCGTGATCGGGAAGAAGCGCCGGTCAGGCCCGGATACGATCACCATCTTTGACTCCACGGGTCTTGCCATCCAGGACCTCGCCATTGCGAAGATCGCGATGCAGCACGGCAGGAGGATCGAGCTGCCGTTCCCGTGAGTCAGGGATTGCAAGCAGGGAGGTAGTACCCCCCACCCCCCCACCGTTTTGTTTTTGGGAGGGGGGTGACCCCCCCTGCGTGGAGGCGGGGGGGGTGGGGGTACCACCCCCCTCCCCCTTTTGGCCGGAACGGACCCCCGTGATCAGAATTGAGTAGTGTCCGGAAATGCCTGTGTCGTCTGAAGTTTTATGCTGTGGGCAGGTCCGGGATTTGTGCAATAGTGCATGGTTCTCATTTTTGAGAAGGGGGGTGGTACCCCCTACCCCCCCACCGTTTGGTTTTTGGGAGGGGGGTAACCCCCCGACCTTTCCGGAACAGGTAGGGGGGGTAACCCTTCCCTGTATCATGTTCCGGAGCTGGATTTCTCGTAAGCTCCTGACGATAATGTATGTCACGGGCGAGTTCTGATGATGGGTGGGGG
>JBAVWM010000228.1:0-6076 GCA_049697815.1 Methanoregula sp.
GGTTAGGAGTTTGCAGCTTTCTGATTATTTCCCTTCACGACCCTCAAAGACGCTCAAGCCCCCCGGCGGGGCAATGGCGGTACCTTCACCACGTTTTATTAGAATACGGGGCTGAACCAACGGTCATTTCTATAGTGAAAAAAAACAGGATGGAAGAACAGGCAGGTTCTGTGAATGATTTGGTAATCTCTGCAGCAATTGAAAGGAAGGCCGGTTTTGTCATGCGCTGGAGAGAGAAAAAGGTGATTATACCCTCCTAGACCTTGCTATAGGATAGCTGGTTCAAATCAGAAGCCCTCAGGAGCATCTTGTTGTTCGTTAGAGAGTAGGTCCTGGTATTCTGGAGATTGGCGAGATATTTTGATTCCAGATCACTGGTATCTGCGCAGTACATTTGTGTTGATGCAAGGGGCCCGATAGTAATTGTTTTTCCGAATTCTGTTGTCTGTCCCGTAAGTGTGTAACCGCCATTGTAATTGTTGCATCCCCCAAAACCACTCAGCGTCCAGTCATTGTTGAACTTTAAGGTAATCTGGACATTGGGGATAACGGGCATGGTCCCGCCACCGACCATTCCTCCATCCAGATTCCAATTCCCTGTCAGTGCCGGATCTGTCAGTGGAGCGGTTGTCGCAACGGTCACCACGGTAGCAGGTACGGGTGTTGTAGTCGTTGTCGGTACTGGTGCCGGTGTTGTTGTGCATCCTGCAACCAGTATGCCCAGAAACAGAATGGCACAAATCAAAATCAGGAAGGTTTTCATAGCACAAAATACCATCATCTTATATAAATATTCTCCCAATCATCCCGGGACAACGCGAATAATGAAAACCTGAATTTTTTTTCAATTATGCTTCCGTTACCTTTCCCCCACGTTCACTGGTTCAACCATGCTCTCACGTGCTTAGAGAGCATAAACGGTTCCCCTTCCGCATTTTTTTTCATGAAATGCAGGGTGCCTTTTAAGAAACCTTGTTTCTTCCCTTGAGTATAACGAACTGAAAGAATTTTTTTCCTGCTCATCTGAATCCTGCCGTTCAATGTCGTATTCAGGGAAACCAGGTCGATCGTTTGAGGCAATGCCTGGGGATTGGAAGGGAACAGGGTGGAGGATGAAAAAACCAGAGTTTTTCATTCCGCCAGCGTACAGTTGAACACATCACCTCTCCTTCGACAACGGGCAATCTGATCAACTACGAAGGATACGACTGGCTTTTATAAGGAATCACATGCAGGGTAATCTTCGTTGGATGGCCGTACAAGGTATTCAGTTTTGTATACAGATTTGTGAGCGGGGGCATCTCGCTGTCTCCACGGATGGTTATATCAACGTCCGATGGTCCGATCTTAATACCTACGGTCTGGAAGGAAGTAGTGCCCAGCCATTCCTCTACAGCATCGGCCGTACCCGTCTGCTGATATGTCACCTGATAGGCATTATAGGTGGTTGCCGCGAGCAGAATGGTAATCAGGAGCATGCCGGCAACAATGAGCCGGATTGCTGTTCGTTTCGCTGCCTTACTCTGGTCAGTAAATCCCAGCTGTTCCAGCCCCAGGATGCGAAATACTAGTGCACCGGCCAGCAGGATTGCGAAGAAATTGGTGAGAAACAGAAGGAAAGCCCCGCCGGAATCCATCCACTGCCCTTTTGCAAGGGAAATCCCCACGACACACAACGGGGGAACGAGCGAGATGGCTATCGCCACACCCGCCAGGGAATCGGCAATTTCCTGCCGCGCTATCGCATAAGCCCCGGCAGCACCAGCGGCCAGTGCGATCATCAGGTCCAACAAGCCCGGCGATACCCGGGAGGTAATCTGGCTGTTGGTCGGAAATGAGATGAGCGGGTCCGGAATAAAGAAGGTCAGCAGTATTGAAAGTACAATAACTCCAAGGATACCCAGTGCCACGAACCGCAGGGCCTGCCTGAGGCGGATGGTTGAGCCGAGGATCACTGCAGCAGCAGAGGCCATAATGGGCGTCATCAGGGGAGCGATAATCATCGCACCAATTACCGAAGCCGTTGAGTCGGTGACGACTCCGTACGTTGCTATGACTGTAGCGAGTGCCAGCAGAACTATGAAGTTCACAATCTGTTTGTTTTTTCTTTCTCCTTCGAAAAACAGTTTACTCTCGAAACTGGGGAGATATTGAGGATCAAACCGGTTTGTACGCATTTTTCCAAGGAAATCTGTTATCATGGTGACCACGGGAATATGATTTTACCTTTTCAATGCAGTTCCGGGTCATAAAAAATTTCCCTGAACATCACGGGAGATCGCACCGGGCGTGAAAATTTTTTAAAAAAGGGTCTGAACCGGCCGGTACCGGATCAATTTCCAAAGACGTATAATCCCCGCCGGTACATCTGGAGATGATAACAGAGTGGGGTAGTGAATTATCAAATGGCGGAACAGGCTGGAATGCCGGACTCATGCTCCGCGGACTGGTGCAGTCTCGGATGGACATCGTGGGTATCCTTCAACACAACCAGCAGGACACTGGAAAACATCCCGGCCACTCCCGGCCTTTACCGGATACGGCCGGCCGGGCAGAACTTCCTGATGTACATTGGCTGGACCGGCGGATCCCTGCGCGAATGCTTTGCCGGCATCCGGCAGAATGCGACAAAATTCGCGATGCCGGGGAACGATCCCTGGCGGGTAGCGCCGGCCCTCTGGGCGTGGAAGGACGCCAAGGGCTATGCCTATGAGTTCTCGTCGACCTCCTCCACGGGGGATTCGCCCGCAGAGATGAAGGCAGCAGAGTGCTACCTCACGTATCGGTACCGGCTGGAGCACCATGAGTCCCCGCTCTGCAGTTTCGGCCGCTTTCACCGGAAGTACCGGAAGCCCTCGGACCAGAAGGACGGAGCTGCCGGGGGGAAGATCGGGCCGGGTGAACCCCTCAACCCGGCGGGCGGACCGAGCGCCTCGCCACTCGCGGTGACCGGCACGCCCGGAGAACCCGGCTGGATGGGGCTTTCCTGGAGCCCGAAACGGAGCCTCAGGACCCATACCGCCGCAGCCGTCCCCCCGGATCCGGGCTACTATCTCATTTTCGATGCTGCAACAGGTACGGTCCTTGCCATCGGGCGGTCAAAGGACTGTGCAAAAGCGCTGTTTGACATCAGCAAGAACCCGTGGGACGGCAGGGAGCTTGCCTGCTCGTTCTTCTGCGAGCCAAGACACCTGCCCGTCCACAACCTCATGGAACGGGAGAACGACCTTATCGGGAATTTTGTCGAGCGGTTCGGAACCGTGCCGGAATACCAGTTCCGGGACGGGACGTAGCCGGGTTCTCTTTTTTTTTTGAGTTTTTTAGCAACAGGACCCGTTAAAAATATCGCAGGGAGAGGCGCTCCCGGGGCCGGAACCACCATGTCATCCGGATAATGAATGAGGTGAAGATGACAAGGATCATCCAGCCCGTCGCGTCTGTAAAAAGGCGTGAAAAACATGACCGTACGGTACCCGATCAGCCGGAAAAAATGCCGGGGCCCGCGGTGTGTTTGTAGAATGGGGGCGTACGGTTTCATGGGTGTAAAGCAATTATGAATGTTTGGGAAAGGGCGGGAAAACAGGGTCAGCGATAATCCTGTACTGCGGGTACCAGGTTACCCGCGTACGCAAAAAAAATCAGGTCGCAGGTTCAGCACCGTCCCGGGGAACCTCGTCCCGAGTTCACCGGTTTTCGCCGTGACAGTCACATCGGACCGGGCCAGGAAGGTGTGCTTTGAAAAACCAGCGTTCAGATCCTGAAAACTGCACCAATATTTATCGGCTCCCTCAGCACATCCGGGTTCTATGACGTCTCTTCCACCTGCCCCCGAACAGAGCCTCCTGACTCCCTGTTCGTTCGGTAACCTTACGCTTGCCAACCGGATGGTCATGGCCCCGATGACGCGGTGCCGTGCAGTCGGGGCGAACATTCCCGGCCCGCTCGCGGTCACCTATTACCGCCAGCGGTCTTCGGCCGGCCTGATCATTACGGAAGGTTCGCAGGTGAGCCCGATGGGAGTTGGGTTTATCCGCACGCCGGGAATTTATTCCCGGGACCAGGTGGAGGGCTGGGTGAACGTCACCCGGGCAGTCCATGATGCCGGCGGGAAGATCTTCCTCCAGCTCTGGCATGTCGGCAGGGTTTCGCATCCCGATTTCCTGGGCGGGGAGCTGCCGGTTGCTCCGTCTGCGCTGCCCATGGACGAGGAGATCCATGTACCGGACGGGAAGAAGCCGATCCCGGTCCCCCGTGCCCTTGAGAGCTGGGAGATCCGGGATATTGTACGCCAGTTCCGGACCGGCGCGGTGAATGCGAAGAAGGCAGAATTTGACGGTGTCGAGATCCACGGTGCCAATGGGTACCTCCTCGACCAGTTCCTGCGGGACGGCTCAAACCACCGGACGGATTCCTATGGCGGCAACCTCGGGAACCGGGCCCGGCTGCCGCTCGAGGTTGCAGAAACGGTGGTCGGCATCTGGGGCAGCGGGAGAGTCGGCTACCGGTTGTCGCCCCACTTCCTGCTCCACGCGATGTCGGATACGGACCCGCGGGCGACCTTCTCGTACCTTGTACGGGAACTCGGGATACGTGGGGTCAGGTATATTCACCTGGTTGAGCCGGTCGGGGGACGGCTCGGGGCGGTACCTCCCGAAGCCCGGATGGCCCCGCTCATCCGTGCGAACTATGGAGGAGCCCTCATCCTCAATGGCGGGTACGATGCCGCGGCCGCGAACACGGCAATTGATGACGGGGCGGCGGACCTGGTCTCGTTCGGGGCCCCGTTCCTTGCCAACCCGGACCTCCCCCGGCGGTTTGCCCGGGGTGCTGCCCTGAACGTTCCGGATACCGCGACGTATTATGCCGGGGAGGAGAAGGGATACACGGATTACCCGGCGATGGACGGGTGAGGGAAAACCGGGTACATTTCTGTATTTGCAGGGACTCGGGCACAGCCGTTCATCCGGGCTGCGGTGCCGGTACCGCCCGGTTCAGGGAGATCCCGACCCCAACCGGGATCAAAAACATCAGGGCATAGTACAGGAGCACGTCCACCGCGTAATAGGTCGTTGATTCGAACAGCAGCACGATGAACAGGTAGTCGAGCACGACCGCTACCAGGGTCCAGGCGATCCCGACGCCCGCGTAATACTGCAGGGAGAGCCGCTCCCGCTGCCGGAACCACCACCACGTGACCCCGGTGGTGAACGGGGTAAAGATGACGAGCAGGATCCAGCCGATGCTGTCCGAGAAAGGCGTGAAAAATAAGAGCATGCCCGCAAGGTACCCGATCAGCCAGAAGAAGGTGCCGAGGCCAGCGGTGTCTTTGAGAACCGGGTGCATACGGTGCGTTGGTAAATCCGGGTTATGAATTTTTTGCAGGTGGCGGGAGAAGAGGGACAGCGGCCCTTGCTGAAGTGCGGATATGGCGGGTACAGAATGGGGTGCGGAAGGAGATAGTTCATGGACAAAAACCAATAAAAAAAGGTTGGTTTGAGTTTCGATCCTCCCAGATTTCACGCTGTTTTCTTAAGGAGGTCCGTGAGGATATTTTTCGCCAATGCACCTCTTTTCTCCGTCAATTCTTCTTTTTTCTTGGGATCGGTGCAAGCCCCGATCTCTTTGTCAAGTTTGTCGACTTCCGTTCTGTATTTCAGATCATTGTAGAGCTTGATAGCATCAACAAGGGTATCAAGGCTCTGCTGCTGCCCGTCTTTCATGCCATAGAACCGCGAGAGGACCGCAGCAGTTGCAGCAGTCGGGGTAAAAGATTCGAGATTTTTGTTTTCTGAACCATCAAGGCTGATTACAATAAACGGTATTTCCCCGCGGTAACTATTGCCGGATTTATCAACCACCTGTCCCTTGGGATCTACATGGTATTTTTCCCTGAATGCCGGATCAATCATATCCACATTATGATCTGTCACGAGGGCAAAACCGCTGGGGACAGGTTCTGATCCCGGAAGGTTGATATCCAGGCCTTCCGAGGTTGAAAAGGCCGGTTTGCCATCAAAAAGCGCCTCGCCGGCAGCCCCTGCAAGTTTTGCAATCCCGCTCAGGCCAAGGATATAGG
>JBAVWM010000229.1:0-3083 GCA_049697815.1 Methanoregula sp.
TCTCTGCCTTGGATTTTGCCGCGGTCTTGGGCTTTGCCTCTTCAGTCTTCCCGGCCTTGGGAACGGCTTTGGTCTTCTTTGCCGGGGCTTTCTTCTCGGCCTTCTCTTCAGTCTTCCCGGCCTTGGGAACGGCTTTGGTCTTCTTTGCCGGGGCTTTCTTCTCGGCCTTCTCTTCAGTCTTCTCAGCCTTGGGTACGGCTTCGGTCTTCTTTGCCGGGGCTTTCTTCTCGGCCTTCTCTTCGGCCTTCCCGGCCTTGGGTACGGCTTTGGTCTTCGTTACCGCTTTCTTGGCCGGTGCCGCCGCCTTCTTTGCCGTGGCTTTCTTCTCCGCCTTCTCTTTGCCCTCGTCCTTTTTCACAGGTTTTGCCTTCACCGGTTTTGCCGTGGTTGCCTTGACGACACGGACGTTGAGCACTTTAAATCCTGCACCAACTGCCTGTTCCTGGATTATTGTGCGTTTCCGAGTACCGACCGTTGCCCCGAGCCGCACTGCCTGCGTCTTGGGATCGAGTCCATCCAGATCCTTTAATGACGTTACGAGGACCTCGAAGAAGCCGCTCGGGTGCATACCGCGCACTGCAATGGGACTGCCGTACCCCGGTTTGGGGAGCGCTCCCTTCGCCTTCTTCTGTTCGCGTTGCTTGTTGTGCTGTCCGCGGGGCTTTCTCCATGAATCTGAGAGCTGGCGTTTCTTGCCGTACCCGTCGCGCTTGAAGACTGCGCTTTTATCATCGCGCACCCGGATCAGCCGCTTGACTTCTGTCGTCATCTTTTTCAGCCCCTCTGAATCATGTAGATGCCATCCTGGAAGACACGCGGGTCGCGGTCACGGATGTGGGTGGCATGTTCGATGTTCGCTGCGGTTGTACCGACAAGTTCACGGTCGATGCCGGTCAGAACTACCTCATCGTTCCCGACTTTTGCCGTAACACCCTGCTCAATCCGTGCATGGCGTGTTTTCTTCTCGCCAAGGAAATTTGCTATCTCGAGCTTGTTTCCCTGGAGCTTGAGCTGGATCGGGAAGTGGCTGTATACTACTTTCATGCGGTACTCGTAACCTTCGGTAACGCCACGGAACATGTTCTTGGCATGTGCTTCGAGCGTGCCAACCATCGCCGTTATCTCCTTGCGCCGGGATTCCGTTGCAATGATAACCTCGTTTCCGTCACAGGTCACCGTCACTTGGGGGAATCGCACGTTGCGGGAGAGCTGGCCCTTGGGCCCGGTCACGCGAAGGTGCATGCCGTCCAGACTGGCCTTCACACTGCCCGGGATCTTAACTTTTCTTACTGCTGCCATTCAAAAGCACCTTCTAATAAACGTACCCGAGCAGTTCGCCGCCAACGCCCTCTTTCCTCGCCTGTTCGTGGGAAATTACCCCCCGCGAGGTCGAAAGCATCAGGAGCCCGAAGTTCTTGCCGGGCAGGTACTGCTTCTCCCAGTATTCCATCTCTTCCAGCTGTACCGAGAATCGCGGGGAAATTGCACCACAGCGGTTTATCTTGCCGGTCAGGTTGACCTTGAGCTGGCCCCCCCTGCCGTCATCGATGAACTCGAAGCTGCCGATATATCCGGCATCCTGCATGATACGGAGCATTGCGCCGAGAAGCTTGCTTGCGGGTTCAATGATGCACACGGACTTGCCGGTGTCGCCTGCATTTTTCAGGGCACACATTCCATCTGCAATTGTATTCAGTCGTGTCATTGTCCTTTCACTCCTCAGCTCATCTTCTTGAAGCCCATCCTCTGGGCCCATTCGCGGAAGCACTGCCTGCAGAACATGATATGGTATCTGCGTACGAGCCCCTGTTTGCGCCCACACATCTTGCACTCGTTCGCACCGCGACCGTAGATCTTCTTCCTTTCTCCTGCCATTAGCGCACCTCGACCTGGAACTTTTCCTTGAGGAACTCGATCGCATCCGTTTTATTCACGCGCTGTTTTGCCGGGAGTTTCTTCTGCTCCATGCGCCGGCGGGTAATGCGGATTCCTTTGCGTTCCAGCACGACGTTGACGTCCATGCCAAAGATACCGACCTGCGGGTCATAGGACATCCCGGGAAAATCCGTGTGCTCCTCGATACCAAAGGCGAAGTTCCCGCTCTTGTCAAACTGGCTTTCAAAGATCGTCTTTTGGACGATCGTAAGAGCGGTCGCAATGAAATCGCGGGCGGGCTTGCCACGGAGGGTAACCTTGCAGCCGATGGGCATGCCTTTCCTGACGGAAAACGCAGGCTGTGTCTTCTTGGCAATGCTCCGGATCGGCGTCTGTTTGGTGATCGCCTTCATGATGTTCTCGCCTTTCACGAGCTTGTCGCCGGCCTCGCCGACACCCATGTGGACAACGACCTTGTCGATGTAGATATCACGCATCGACGTCACGCTTCATGCCCCCATTTTGCGATTGCCGGTGTCTTGGTACCGACCATGTAGATGTAGGGTGAGATGGTGTCGAACGTGGTGCCGGTTTCCTCGTCCTGGAGGATGATCTTGTTGGGAACGCTGCCGGGCACCTTGACGATATCACGGATCCGTGCAACCTTGCCGGAGTGCTTGCCGCCGATAATCATGGCCATGTTGCCTACCGCAAACGGGAAGTGGTCGATGATCTTGAACCGGGTTTCGGGTTCGAGCGAGAGCACAATTGAATCGCCTGGTTTGTAAGTGTTATCAGCAAGTACATTGGAGCCGTCCCGCATGTTCAGCTGGACCTTTCCGCCAGCAACCGTAGTCTTGTTCGTTACTTTGCACAACCGGGTCTTTGCAGATTCGGCATCGATCGGAATGGATACGTGCCGGCCGTTCTTGTCACGAAGGATACGGTAGTATTTGTTGATCTTAGGCAGGGCGACAATGTCGAAAATACCGATGCCCATCCTGGAGTCCCTGCAGGGTTTCCCGTTGATGATCACATCATTCTGATGAAGGATCTGCTTGACCTCCTTCAAATTCCGTGCCATGCCCATATGGTCACGGAGCCATACTGTGATTGGCATTGCATTTGCATTGTGCGGACCGGGTGCCGTTTTTGTTATGAACTTCGTGGTCTTCTTTGCAATGTGCCACGAGTCCGGGGCATTCAGT
>JBAVWM010000230.1:0-2484 GCA_049697815.1 Methanoregula sp.
TCGCTCGTGACGATCATGTACCCGATGCTTGCGACAAGAAGGATGCCGATCCACCAGTCAAAGTACGGCTGGAGAGCAGGGAGGAGGAGAAAGCAGAGCACCGAGACCGGTACGGCGATGACCATGGCACAGGCACTTCCGAGTGCTGCAATCCTCACTGCCTCTTCACCGTTCCCCTCAAGGCAGAGGGCATGCGCCGGCAGCACTGCAAGCGAGGTCTCAGCCTCGGGTATGCCGAGGAACGTGCTTGGCACGGCATCCACAAAGGTATGCGTGATCAGGGCGGCAAACAGCGTCCCGGCGAGGGCGACCGGCCCCAGCACGGACAGGAGGATGGCCTGCAGGCTGAGCAGGATACCGGCAAGGGTATTTGCATGGACGCCGGGGATGATCCCGCTGAGGGTACCGAGAAGAACACCGATAAGGGTACCGAGCAGGATCTCCAGCATGAAAGAGAGGTAGGGGAGAATGAACATAAATCAACCGAAATGCAATACCACATACTGAGGCGATGAACCGTTCATGAAGATCGCAGTCACCCGTCTGGCGGGGAAGGAAAAGAGCGACGCAGCGCGGTGCGCGGCATACGGGCATACCTGTTACAGTGTCCATCCCCTGCGGTCAGAGATTCACGAGGATGAGATCACGGCATTCGTCGATACTGTTGACCGTGGTGAATTCGACTGCATCTTCTTCACCAGCGCCCTCCCGGCAAAGATCATCGCACCCCGCATGGGCAGGTTTCCCCGCGTGATTGCCATCGGTCCGCAGACCGCAAAGGAACTCCGCCGGCATGATATCGACTGCGAGGTCCTGACCAGTTTCTATTCCCGGGACTTCGTGCCGTATCTCGGGGACTGGATCCGTGGCAGGCGTATTGGCATCCCGCGGGCGGATGTGCCGAACCCCGGGCTCATGGACGCGATCTCTGCGGCAGGGGGGATCCCGAGGGAGTTCCGGTGCTACAGTCTTGAGCCCACCGGGAGCGAACTCGATCTTACCGGTGCCGGGGCAGTCCTGTTTACCAGTGCGATGTCATTCAGGAAGGCAGTCTGGACGCCCCGCCCGGGCCTCCTGGTGATGGCAATCGGGGAGATCACTGCCGGGGCAATGCGCGCGGGTGGATCTGATCCCGCTGTTGTGGGCGACGGATCACTGGAAGGAACGCTCGGTGCACTTAATGCGTATCTTTCGGCAAAAGGAGGACATGTATAATGACCGGCGAATCTATGGAGGCCGGATCGGTCCACCTATGGAACCGGCCCGGAATCATCGTCATCGACAAGCCGAAGGGACCCTCCAGTCACGAAGTGGCCGCATGGGTGGGGAAGATGCTCGGGTGCCAGGTGGGCCACGCTGGTACGCTCGACCCGCAGGTTTCCGGCGTCCTGCTCGTCATGCTCGGCAATGCTGTCCGCCTTGCCCCCCTGCTTCTCCAGCACGACAAGGAGTATGTCTGCCTTATGCGGCTGCACAGGGACGTTTACCGGGAACGGATCCTGAAGATAGCAGAAGAGTTTACCGGGAGGCTGTATCAGCGCCCGCCGCGGAAGAGCGCGGTCAAGCGTGCCCTGCGCATCCGCGAGGTCCGGAAGCTCGAGATCCTTGACATCGAGGGAAGGCTTGTCCTGTTCCGCGTGCAGTGCGATGCCGGCACGTACATCCGCTCACTCTGCCACCACATGGGGCTTGCACTTGGTGCCGGTGCCCACATGCAGGAGCTGCGCCGCACCCGCTCAGGTGCATTCGGGGAGGATGGAATGCATACCCTCCACGATGTGCAGGACGCCGCTGTTGCCGCACGGGCCGGCGGCGACCCTGCCGTACTGCATGCTATGGTCCTCTCGGTCGATGCCGCTGTGCCGGACCTGCCGACCGTGGTTATCCGCGATGCTGCCATCGATGCAATCTGCCGGGGCGCACAACTCGCTGGTGTGGGGGTTCTTCGCATGAAAGAGTTCAAATCCGGGGATATCGTAGCAGTCCTGTCACAGAAAAACGAGTTTGTCTGCCTTGGTAAGGCGCTCATACCTTCCTCCGCATTCAAACCCGGCGATACGGGCCTTGTTATCGCCCCCACCACGGTCTTCCTGCAACCCGGTACCTATCCCCGGGGCTGGACAAAATCCGACAAGATCTTTCCGGAAAAGAAAAAACCTGAACGTAAGCCGGAGAAGGAGCGGGTTCAGAAACCTGCGGGGCGACACGATGGGCGAACTGACCGGAAGCAGTTCTGGAAACCCGGCGGTCAGCCAAATCGCCAGTCCCGGAAGAAGGGATACCATTAAAAAAATACCCGGCATACCAATAGGATACACTTTTTGCTGAGGTAGTCTAGCGGTAGGGCGCAGGCCTGGAAAGCCTGTGGTGCGAAAGTGCCTCGGGGGTTCAATTCCCCCCCTCAGCGTTTCTTTGCGTTTTTTTATTTAGAGGGGGGTTGAGTTCCTACCCCCCCACCATCTGGATTTATTTTTCCTGCAACCC
>JBAVWM010000231.1:0-8240 GCA_049697815.1 Methanoregula sp.
GGCACGCAGGGTCCAGGCAATCCAGTAAACCGGTTTTTTGGGCAGCGCGAACCGGGACTCGAAAGCGGCAACAGGGTTCTCCTGGCTCAGTGACTGAATGCATTGATCAAATACTGTCCGATCCTTGGCATGGATCGCATCCGAGAAATGCGTGCCCAGCAGGTCTTCAGGTTTTTTATTCATGAAATGGGAATACGAGGCATTGACAAAGGTCAGAGTACCGTCCGGAAGGAAACGGATGATAAATTCTGTTTGATCTTCAACGATCCCGCGGTACCGGGCTTCCTTTGCCTCCAGTTCTATCTTGTCTTTCTTTTCCCGGGTTACGTCTTCCAGAATGATGGTGACCCCCCGGCTCCCATCGTCAAAGACGGTCTTCACGCTATTGATCTTAAAGAAAAGATCGCCGGTATCCCGTGGAAACCTGACTTCACGCACCTCCTCATTGCCTGCGATAATATCTGAAAAAAACCCTGGCAGGACGTCACTTCCGATCCCTGTCTTGAAAATATCAACAATGTGGCTCCCTGCGATATCCTCTTTTTTCACTGCAAATAAATTACAGAACCCCTCGTTGACAAAAAGGATCCGGTGGTTATCGTCGAGGGTTACGATAAGATCGGACGCAATGCTTACGAGAGCTGAAACGGGGAGCCGGTGAGACAGGAAAAAAACCCTGGCCGTACCGTACGACTCGGACTCCACCAGGCCGGATATCAGAAGTATCTCAAGATACTTTGCTGCCGAGTTCCTATTCATTTTCAGTTTTGTGGAAATATCGGTAATAGTAAGACCTTTTGGATGAACCTTCAGGAGCGTCTTGATCCGGGATATTGTTTCCTGTTCGAGCATGAACATTCCTCCCTGACGTACCGTTATTCCCCGGTATTCTATACAGAACCTACAGATATCCGGTATATATAAATGTATGTCTAAAAAATCGCTTGTCATGTGGTTGGTTTCAGCCACTCGTGTCAGAAGCCCATTCATGGGAATGTTCAGGATTTTTAAGGTTCCTGATGTTCCGTGTCAAAGGTACAGACACACGGAATGCCTGAATGTTCCTGTCCGGTTTTTCTGTCAACCCTATTAATAAAACAATTAAAAAAAAGTAAACAAATATAGGTAATCATTTGCCTATCGGGGATGCCGTGCAAATGTTGGTGGCAAACCTGCAGTCCATGCCGATGAGCATTTTAAGATGGCAAAAATATATATTCCCTGTTATTTGATTGTGGATCAGCCAGGGGGCGCCGCATAACGATCAACCCCCTGCAGATGGGGTGAAACACCATGAAGACAACAGAAAACAACAGGACCGTTCTCCAGATATCCAATGATGAGGAGACCTATATCCGGTATGGCGATGAGATGATGTTCAAGGGCGAATTTGAGAAGGCTGTAGAACACTACAGCAAAGCCATTGAATTCCAGGCAGATTCCGCAAGGGCCTGGAATGCAAAGGCAAATGCACTGGAAGCCCTCGGGAAATACGAAGATGCCCTCAAGTGTTATGACACAGCACTGAAATGCGATGAGGGGGATGCAGAATGCTGGTTCAACAAAGGGGTTGCCCTTAAAAAACTCGGCCGGAACAAAGATGGCGCTGCCTGCATCGAGAACGGGGTCCAAATTGCAATGGGATCGGGATAATCCCCGGATCGCATAACCACATTTTTTTTCTTTTCCCTTTCGATCTGTTGACGATAGAATCACCAGATTACAGCAGAACGCAGAAAAGGGTTAAAAATGCCCCCCCGTTTTTTATCAGCTGTTCTGAATTGTTTGTAAGGAACATCCCTGTTTATTATTCCATACTGCACCCGCATGTCCGGTCTCTTTTTATCTTTCCCTCCTTTCATTATCCGGTCACCTGCGGCTTCCCATGGTTTGATATTACAGCCGCAACCATTAATCGATCATAAGGAGCGGAACTATTGTGCCAGACCTCAGGTCAGTTCCCGATGATACAAAGTGGCAGATTGCCACGCAGTATGCTGTGCATATGACAGCGATATACGAGAGTGTCTTTCGTCCGGTTGTCCAGGACAGGTATGATGAACTGGAACAGGAGGTCTGGATGCATATGGCGCAGTTCTCTTTGGAAATTGCACAGTCTCTTCGGCTCCCGCTGGGTACTGCCCGGGATCTGGCAGAGAGCCTCCGTCTGGTCAGTTCTCTCTTCTTCGGTCCGGATTACAAGGGAGAGCTCATCGAGGTTGGCAAGGATGGAGCTGTGATCATCATCAGGCGCTGCCCGGCATTAGCTGGCGACTGTTTTTCCCCTGCCTCCGGTGACGGCGCTTTCCACCGCTGCATGGCATTCACCCTGGCATCCCAGAAAAAAATGAACCCGGGCTATACCTCCCGGTTTGTCCGTGCCATGTGCATGGGAGATCGCCAGTGCGAGATCAAGATCGGACCAGATAAAGAACAGAAGCAAAAACCTCCCGAAAAAATTCCGTAAGGGTTTAGCGCAGCCGGAATGATCCGGAAAAACGTGAAGGCACATCGTGTCCGACACCCGTTTTCGGTCTTTCCTTACTTGGAACGGATTGTAATCCCGGCATCGGCAATTGTCAGAAACCCTTCTTTTTCAAGGGTGCAGAGTATCCTGAGTACCCGGTCTCTGTCCCCTCCGGTGCTCTGGATCAGTTCCTCAATATCCTGACCAGGACTTGTAAGAACCATCTTTATGATTCGTCCCCGTATCTCACGGTCTGATCCCTCAAAAGCAGATTGGCGTACATACTGAGTGCTCCGCCGGTTCGGGTTGGGGATGGTTTTTTTGAGCGCTGAACCCAGATCCATCAATGCCCAGTACCAGATACGGGGATTCTTCTGATATAACGCACTCGCGACAAGAGGGAGGATATCGGCTTCATGAACCGGTTCATCATCTAAAAAGAAGAAGTGGATGAAGACCCTGCGGATATTCGTCTCGATGAATACTACCGGCATATTGAAGGCAAAAGCGCAGATCGATGCAGCGGTTGCCCTGCCAATGCCGGGAAATGTTGCAAGGACCCCGGGATCCTCCGGAAGGGTTCCGTCATACTCTTCAACAACCTGCCGGGCGCAGTTCTGCAGCGAGATTGCCCGCCGGTTGTATCCCATCCCCTGCCAGACCGCGAGGACGTCTGAGAGGGGTGCTCCGGCAAGCGAGGGAAAATCCGGTAATGCGTCAATGAATGCCGGGTATTTTACGGTCACCCGCTCCACCTGTGTCTGCTGGAGCATGATCTCGGAGACGAGGATACGGTAGGGATCTGTTGTCCTCCGCCAGGCAAGGTCCCGCCCGTGATCGCGATAATGGTCCAAGACAATCTTCCGGAATTCCGGTATGGAAGGGGGACGGTTCAACTGCCGTATATCACTAATCCGATAGTCGGGTTCGGGCGGACGGGCGCTCTTCATGGCGATTGATCTCTCCTGTTCCGGGCAGGGTCTGTATCATAGGATAATAATCGTTCGGGTACCGGCAAAGAGGAGGGAAGCCGGTCCGAAAGAGTATTCCGGTCAAATCCGCTTGAACATGGCGTCGAGTTCTTTTCGTGTAAACCGGATCATGGTCGGCCGGCCATGGGGGCAGGTGAAGGGATTTTTCGTCCGCCGGAGCTGGTCCACGATCCGCTGGCACTGCTCTCGCGTGCAGACCGTACCCGCCTTTACCGCACCCCGGCAGGCAACGATTCGGGTGATACGCTCCCGGTTACTGACAGCCTGTGCAGCCTCTTCGCTGACAAGGTCGCTGATTATCTCGTCAATAATCGTGGTCTCCTCGATACGACCAAGCACGACCGGCACTGCCCGGATAAGGAACGCATCGCCGCCAAACTCCTCAAGTATGAAGCCTTCGAGAGCAAGCGCCGGCAGGAGGTCTTTGAGGATCGCGGCTTCCTTCGGGGTGCGGTGCAGGACCACCGGACTGATCAGCTCCTGCGAGGGCCGGCTCTCCATGAGCTGGCCACTCACCTGCTCGTACAGGATACGTTCATGGGCTGCGTGCTGGTCGATGAGGAGTAATTCGTCACCGGTTGTGCGGGCAAGGATGTAAATCCCCCCGAATTCCCCGATGACCTCAATCCCGGGCAGCAGGGAAGAGACGAGATATGTTGGAATGGAATCAACAGATAATTCGGTCTGCCGGAGCCGCCGGTCTGTTCCTGTTGCCCCGGAATGGGTATATTCAAAAACACCTGCTGGTGCCGTTGTGGTGGAAAGATCATATGATTTCAGCGTTACTCCCGGTTTTTCAGGAACAAGGGACATCATCACCGGAGCGGGTTCTGCGACAGGAATGAGATCGTGGGTAAGCAGGGCATCCCGTACGGATGTGCGGATCATCTCCGTGATCTCCTTCTCCCGCGAGAGCCGGATCTGTTTCTTGGTCGGGTGGACATTCACGTCCACAAGCATGGTGTCAATGGTCAGGTTCAGGAATGCCACCGGGAACCGGTCTTTCGGAAGCAGCGTACCATATCCCGCCTTTACCGCATTGTTGATGAGCGGTGATGTAATGAACCGCTGGTTGATGGAAACGATCATCCGTGCCCGGTCTTTCCGGGTAAGGGACGGTCGGGAAATAAACCCGTTGATAGTGAGAAACGCCATGGAGGTATTTACCGGGACCAGGTCGCGGATAACCTCACTGCCAAAGAGCCGGGCAATGGTCTCCAGCGGGCGGGTGGTCCGGTCGGTTACCAGCAGTTCAGTTCCGTTATAGGCGAGGTGAAATGCGATATCCGGGTGGGAGAGGCAGATACCTTCACAAATATCGTGGATGTGGGCGAGCTCGGTGTTCCTGCTCTTCAAAAACTTCTTCCGTGCCGGGGTATTGAAAAAGATATTTTCGACAAGAACGCTCGTCCCGTCCGGCGTGCCGGTCCCGGACGTTTCAAGGATTGTCCCTCCTTCCACAACAACGCGTGTCCCCGGAACTATCCCGCTGTTCCGGGGTTTTGTGACAAGCGTTACCCGGGACACGGCAGCGATGGTTGCCAGCGCCTCGCCCCGGAACCCGAGCGTGCGGATGCGGTTAAGATCGTCAGGGGAAGCGATCTTGCTCGTGGCATGGGGGAAAAATGCGAGTCCTGCATCAGCAGGGGACATGCCGCACCCATTGTCCGTGACGCGGATGACCGTGATGGTATCTTTCGATGCGGTCAGGTCGATTTTTATCGATCCTGCCCCGGCATCAATGGCGTTCTCAACCAGCTCCTTGACCACCGAGGCAGGGCGTTCAATCACTTCGCCCGCCGCGATCTGGTTGACGGTCGCCGAATCGAGGATATGGATCCGGGGCAGATCAGATCTTTCAGGCATGCTCGTCTCCCCGCTCAAGGGTCTTTTTCAGCTCTGCTATCTTTGCAAGAGCCTCTAATGGTGTCATCTCGTCCGGGTTCAGCCGGGCCAGGGCCCGTAGAGTAGGATGGTCGGCCGGCGTAACGGGTTTTTGATCATCGACCAGCAGGATCTGGGTATAGCGCTGCGGCTTCGTGCTCCCGGGAACACCGCGGTGGATATCTTCCGACAGGAATACATCGGCGCGCTCGGTCACCTTCTTCGGGATCCCTGCGAGCCGGGCAACATGGATGCCATAGCTCTTGTCGGTTGCCCCGGGGATCAGTTTCCGCAGGAATATGACCTCCTTGTTGGTATCTTTTACCGCAAAGTGGTAGTTTTTCACCCTTTTTAAGGTCTCTTCTGCCGTGATGAGCTCGTGAAAGTGAGTGGCAAACAGTGTTTTTGGCCCGGCCGCTCCTTTGCCATGGAGATATTCGAGCACCGCCCGTGCAATGGAGCACCCGTCCGCAGTGCTCGTTCCCCTCCCAATCTCGTCGAGAATAACCAGGCTTTTGGGTGTTATGTTGTTGAGGATGTTTGAGAGTTCGAGCATCTCGACAAAGAAGGTGCTCTGGCCGCTTGCCAGGTCATCGAACGCACCTACCCGGGTGAAGATGCGGTCAATGATCCCGATGCTCGCGTGCCGGGCCGGAACAAAACTGCCGGCCTGCGCCATGATACAGATGAGCGCTGCGGCCCGCATGTAGGTGGACTTTCCGGCCATGTTTGCACCGGTGATGATCAGGATCTGGTTCCCACTGCCGGAGAGATCTACATCATTGGGAACAAATCCACCGGCTATCCCTTGTTCAACCACGGGATGACGGCCGTCGCGGATGACCAGTGCCGTACCGGTATTCAGCTGCGGTCGTACGTAATTCCGGCCGCAGGCCACTTCTGCGAGAGTGGCCGCAACATCAAGTGTAGCGATGCCTGCGGCAATTATCTGAACATCCGGCACAACCGCCCGGAGGGTCTCAAGGAGAGCGGTATACAACTCCCGTTCGAGTGCAAGGACTTTCTCATCAGCATTGGTGATAAGAGCCTCTTTCTCGCGGAGTTCCGGGAGGGTATACCGCTCGCCGGTAGCGGTAGTCTGTTTCCTTTCGTAATGGGGCGGGACGAGGGCAAGGTTGGGTTTGGTAACATCGATGTAATACCCAAAGATCCGGTTGTACCCTATCTTGAGTGATTTGATGCCGGTCTTCTCCCGCTCCCGCTCCTGGAGTTGCACAATCCAGTCCCTGCCTGAGTGGAGGACCGTATGGATAGCATCGAGTTCACGAGAGAACCCCCTCCGGATAACCCCGCCATTGCGGGCAATCGCCGGTGGTTCCTCAACGATTGCCCGCCGGATAAGGGCAATGGTGTCAGGAAGGTCCTGCATATCCCTGAGTGCCGTACCAAGGATGGCGGGGAGGTCTTTGCTCTGTTCAGGATTGACCGAACATTTCAGTGCCGGCAGGGAGGCAAGGGAATCTGCAAGGGTAAGAAGATCCCGCGGTCCGGCATTCCCGTATGAGACCCGTGCAGCAATCCGCTCAATATCGGGAAACTTCGCTAAGTCTGACCGCACCGAGAGGCGGGCAGCAGTCCGGGTGGCAAAATATTCAACTGCGTCCAGTCTTGCATCGATCTGGCCGGTATCCAGGAGCGGGCGGGACAGGTGCCGGGAAAGGAGTCTGCTGCCCATGGGGGTTCTGGTCTGGTCAAGACTCGATAAGAGGGTTGCCCCTTTCGCTCCCCCTCGGATGCTCTCCTTCACTTCGAGATTCCGCAGGGTAACCGCATCGAGCATCATCGACTGGGAGGAGGCTCGGGTTGCAAGGCTCCCAATATGGGCAAGGGGTGACCCCTGAGTTTCCTGTGCATAGAGCATCGCGGCACCCGCGGCACCGATTGCAGCAGGTTCATCCTCACAGCCGAACCCGGCGAGAGTAGATACATGGAAATGGGAGACGAGCGCATTTCGCGCAAGCCCGGGGGAAAACGCTTCATCGCGGAACCGGGAGACCACAACGCCGCGCTCGGAAAATTTCCGTATGAGATCTTCCGGAATGGTGGACGGGATGATGCATTCCGCAGGCCGGTACCGCGCTATTTCGGAGAAAAGGTTCTGGAGGTTCTGGTCGTGTTCAACAAGGGAGACGAAGAATTCCCCCGTGGTGATATCCAGAAGGGCAACCCCCCATGCATGTCCTTTCGCTTCCGGACAAAGTGCCATGAGATAGGCAGCCGCTGCGGAGGGCAGCATGGAGGAGTCGATCACCGTCCCCGGTGTGATGATCCGGGTGATCTCCCGTTTCACGATACCCTTCGCGGCCTTCGCATCTTCAACCTGATCGCAGACTGCGACCTTGTACCCTTTCCCGACCAGTTTTGCAATATAGCCGTCAACAGCATGGTACGGGACGCCGGCGAGAGGGATCCGGTTGTCCCCGCTCTTCGAGCGCGAGGTGAGCACGATGTCCAGCTCCCGGGCAACGAGCTCGGCATCGCTGTTGAAGGTTTCATAAAAATCACCTATCCTGAAGAAAAGGATAGTGTCCGGGTGCTGTACCTTCAGTTCCTGGTACTGACGCATGACCGGCGTGAGACGCGGACTCGACTCACTCCCGTTCTGCCGGCCGGGTCCGGACTCGCGTGCCATGGTGTAAAAATGGAGCCTTTGATCAGATAATACCCATCTGATCGATACTGCCGGCCTTAAAAACGATATCTATACGCGTACCAGAAGAGGAGCGGCAACGATACGGCAAGCGCAACGAGACCGTACACCATTCCGAGCGTGAAACCGTACCCGAGCAGGCGTGCCAGTTCCGAAAGAATGTTTATTACCGAAGGTATCCCGCTCGATACAACAAGGATACCCGCCAGTATCGCAAGGATCATGC
>JBAVWM010000232.1:0-10266 GCA_049697815.1 Methanoregula sp.
TCCTTCAGGAACGGCGCCGGGAGATCCGGCAACCGGCATATGGCAGAGAAGACCCGGGCAGCGGAAGATGTTCGTCATTTTACAAGACGGGAGATCCCGGGAAGATCTCGTTGCAGATGAGAAGACCCGATCCGCGGTATTTTAAAAATTTTCCGGACCCGGGCCCTTGTTGTACGATTTCCCCCTAGTATTTTGGGAAATTTCTCTGGCTGAAGGATCCGCCAAAAAAAATTCCCCCCGGCTATTTTGACCGGCCGGCTCGTGACAATTGCAGCCTGGACCGGAAATGCACGCTCACAACGGGACCCTGCCGGTGGTTTTACTTCATTAACGACAGTCCGATCCAGGCATGGGGACCCGCATTCCCGGCACCCTCCTTCTCCTACGGAGAGATCCCTGCGAAAGGGTATCCGGAACCCGAAAAACAGGATAGTACCGCGAAAATGCAGGGGAGTAAGCGGTTTTTACCGTCCGGATCTCCGGAATTTTTCGTCGTGAAACGTCGAAATTTTTATGGAAGAGTATAGGACAGTGCTGATGAAAGGCCGCCTTCTCCATGACATGGGGGACGTTTCCGGAAAGGAACCCCTATTTTCCGGTTCGGGTTCATGGCGGTGATCGAGGGTTTGACGTTGGAGGGAATGAGGGGTTGTGGATCTCCCCTGCGCCAGTGAGGGGACCAAGGTCGGGCTGATGGATTTTTTTTGCTCTGGAGAAACGCACATGAGCAAAGTGCTTTGCACCCGAACCATGAAAATGGTAAAAATAATGTAATGTTATGAGGGCTCCCCGCCTCAGGGCCTCTGTGAGGCACGAAGGGGCAGTGCGATTTTTTCAAATGAGCTTATGGTCACTAATCCGCCACTGGGGCGGCGGGGTTCATCGCACATAATTGAGATGGTATGAACAATCCATTGATCACATCTGTTTAATTCAATGTTCAGGGGAAATTCTTTCACGTTTTCTAAAGGCTCTTTTTCGGAGACCGACATGAAGTATCTGACCCGGGGCTGCCCGCTGTCAATGGTACCGATGCGGGTCACCCGGAAAAATAACGGCAGTGCAGGAGCAATTCCCCGGCAATTACCGGCGCCTTATGACGAGAAGGCCGATACCCGTACCGGCGGCGCCGATAACGAGAGCCGGATCAACCGGTGATGCCGTGGTGGCGGGGATGGTGCTCGGCCACGTTGTCGGGACTTTCATGGTGGACTTCCTGACCGTGGTAGCGGTCGGGGCCGGTGTTGCCGTTGCCTCCGCGGTTCCGGCACCGAGTGGCGTCAGTTGGGCATAGTACCTTTGGTGCGTTCCCTCTTTTATCGTGACACTGCCGGTATAGTCAGCGTACCCGCTCTTCTTGATAAGAACTTTGTAGGTGCCCGGTTTCGCGTCATGGTAGGTAAAGGCGCTTGTACCGGCATTCATACCGTTCAGCAATACCGTGGCCCCGGTGGGGTTGGTTTCAAAATAGACGCTGCCGTTGGTGGCGGTCTCGCCTTGCGATGTGATGGTGAAGGTAAGGCCGCAGGTATAGGTCGATGCATCATTATACACACATACCTCGTACGTACCGGGAACCTGTTTGTTGAGGTTGAAGGTGCCGACAATCCGGGTACTGCTCAGCGATGTGACGCTCCCGATGATATCCCTGGAGGAAGAACCCCTCAACCGGATCCCTGCATTCCTGGCAAAGTCCGTACCGTTCAGAGAGGCGATGCTCACGGTTGTGTTCGTTTCGCCGCTCGATGGTGTTATCGATGTGAGTGTCGGGGCAGAAGTACCCGCAGCAGCTGCCCATCCCGGTACCAGCGGGAGCAGGAGGACCAGACAGATCAAGAGCACAAACCGTCTCATACCTTTACTCCTTCACCAATTGCCTGAATGAATGAACTTGGCACCGTTGTCTGATATATTTTTTGAAAGGGATTTTTGCGTGCTTCGCCGGCTCCCCCATGTCACGCGAGGAAAAACCATTTTTTTTAAAAGATATTGCAACACTGAAGTATTTTTTTATCACCGCGATACACTATTTGCATTAATTTTTTGATAGGGTCAGATTTAATTTCATCAAAAAATACCGCACGATTACAAGAAATATCCCAATCGGAGCAGGAAAAGGTTTTTGGAATAGGATGCTATCCCATGAAATCCCCTTTCCCGGCAATACCCCAATGATCAGGGAGTCATGAGAAGATACCAGATCAGGCAGACAAAAAATAAGGTATACTCATGGAGCGAGACCCGTTGGCAATACTGCCCGGAATATAAAATGAGGGTGGGGGGTTAACACAACCATTGACAATACACTATCACCCTTTATTTTCTGTTGGTGAATCTCCCTTGCTCGTTTATGCTTCAAGGGGGCAAAAGGGATTTTTGTTCATCCTGCATTCCCACGTTCCGCTTCTCCCGTTGCAATTCTTCATATACTTGTGAAATTTTCTGCTCAAGTTCATTCTGCATGTGGAGAATATGCTGGTGCTGCCTGATATTTTCCTCTGCAAAGTCTCCGATACTATCCCTGAGAGCCTGTATTTTTTCCCGGAACTCCTCTTTAATTTCCTGTAATTCCTCTGGTGCCTGCATTGCCTGTGAATGTTCATTTTTACGGTATTCTTCGGTTCGATCCGAGGTATTCTCGTAAACAATGCACAGCCGGCCTTTTGATAGAGCGGCCGGCCTGAAAATAATCTCCTTTTCCGTGCTATCCTTGCACCGGACGGTAAAGATCCTCGGCTGGCATTTGCCTTCCTTCAGACAGTCAAGGTCAGATTTCCATGTGGCAATTACCTTTTTCCGGTAGTCCGGTTCCGGATAGGCAAGCAAAAACCATCCGCGGCCTGTCTGGAAATCCTTGAGGGTATACCCGAAAAGGCGGGAAAAACTATTATTGAGATAGAGATATTTTCCTTCAGGATCAATGATCGAAACGGGAACCGGGAAGAGTTCTGTGATTTCAGAAAAGAACTCCTGTCTGTTTTTAACGGACTCTTCAGTTACTCTCCTCTGAAGGACTATCGAGGCTACGCGTGCATACATTTCGACCAGCCGGAGATCCGGAATTTTCACCCCGCGGTCGAGAAAGATTGCGGCATTCCCCAGTAGTACCTCCCCACGGACAAAGCCGATCGCGTAAATATCTCCAAACTCAAGTTCTGATTCCAGTTGATTACAGACCTGTTCGGGAATATTTCCAAACGCAATATCGAACAGGGAGAGGTTTGGGTTGTGTAATATTCCTGTCCGCAAACCCGATATCCCGTTCGCATCGATCAGGAACTCGGTACCAACCAGCTCTTTTCCAAGTGCCCGGATGATTGCATCCCGCCGCCGTTTGTTCATCTCCGCGCATTGTACCTTCACTATGCCGGTCTGTGGGTCACAGGAATTGACCAGAATCATGGAACCCGGTACCAGCTCCTTTAAATCGGATACGATCTTTCCGAACATATTTTCGGACGGTTCCATCCTGATAAAGTCCAGCACTTTCCGGGAGAGAAATTCCATCTGGGAATTAAAATCCCGGATTTTTTCCGCTGACGCATGCCGCTCACTGATATCCCGGAAGATGCCTTCAACCCCGAGGGGGGTACCGGATTCATCGTAATACAGGTGGCAGCTGCCGGATACATAAACCGGCGTGCCGTTCTTGTGCTTCAGTTTGATTTCATAATCCCGGACAAATCCTTTCTCATAAAGGGTTTTTAAGAATTTTTCCCGTAAAGAAGGCTCAAACCAGAATTTATCAGCGATTTTCTGCCCGATACATCCCTCATTAACATCATATCCAAGCATTGATGTCCAGCTCGGGCTTGCCATTAACAGGATGCCGTCTTTGTCCGTACGATAGTAGACATCCTGCATATTTTCCATGATACTGCGGTACAGGTTTTCACTTTCTTTTAAATTTTCTGCCGTTTTCTGCCGAAGCAGTGCATTTGCAGCCTGACGGATATACGCCTCAATAAGGTCAACATGATCAGGATGATCTCCCTTCTGCAGCATTATCACCACATTGGCAAGAATAATGCCGTGCGAGACAAGCCCTATGAATAAAATATCCCCGATGTTCAGGGCATCTTCAATTTTTGCGCATACCTCCACGGGCACTTGCATGTGTGTGGCAATAAAAAGGTTACCGGGGACCCGGACTATTTTTCCGCTTGTTACGGCTTTTACAACCGTTTCGTGATAGGCACCAGGGGGAATCTTCAAAATCCTGCCGATAATATCTTCTCCCATGAATGTACTGAAGACAACACGTTCTTCCTCCCCCAGTACACTCCGGGTCGTGGCAGATCCATTTTCAAGATCAATTGAGTTTACCAGAACAATTGATTTTGGAAGAATATCCCTGACCCCCTGGCAGATGGTTCTGTAAATATCGGCATCCGGTGAAAGTTCGAGGAATTCGTAGGATTTCTGCGAGAGGAACTCAATATCTGCAATGTCTTGCCGGATCTGTGCTTCTGCCTTCTTTTTTTCGGTAATATCCCTGCCAACCGCCTGATATTCGACAATTGTCCCTTTATTATCGAAAATCGCCCGGTCCACCCACTCCTGCCAGCGAATATCTCCATCCGGCATGACGATCCGGTGTTCGATGGTCAACACCGGATGATCCTGCGTGAGAGCTGCGAAATGTTCCCTGACCCGGGTCTGATCATCCGGTGAAATTATTGGTCTGAATTTTTTTCCAATGAGATCTGCACATGTTTTTCCAAAGTACCTGCAGTATGCCTCATTTGCAAAAACATGGGTGCCATCGGGTCTGAAACGGCAGATGAATTCTGTCTGGGTCTCGACAACATTCCTGTACCTCTCCTCACTTTCTCTCAGGGAAAATTCCAGTTTCTTGCGTTCAGTGATATCCTCGATAATGATGGTAATTCCCTCGTTTCCATCATCAAAGACGGTGGAGGCTGTCTTGATGCGCAGGTAGATCTCATTGCCGGCGGAAAAGACTTTCTTTTCTATGATATCAATTTTCTTTTCTGAGGAATCCTTCAGGATCGCAGCAAGGGGAATATCTTTTAAAAAGTCAATGGGAAGAGCAGAAAACCTGCGTCCTATCAGATTGTCACGTGACACTCCGGTAAACCGCAGGAACAGGTCATTAACCTGTATGATTCGCCCGTCCCGGTTGACCATGATGATCATAAATAATGAAAAGCCCAGCATCGCCGAGACGGGTACCCGCTGGGAAATTGTATATATTTTGGAGGTGCCGGAAATTTTTACATCAACCTGTCCTGATATCTGCAGGATCTCAAGGTATTTTGCAACGGAGTTCCGGCCCAGCCCGAGATGGCGGGCGATTTCCGAGATACTCATACCTTTGGGGTGGAACCGGAGAGCTTTTTTAATCCTTGATAATTTTTGATAATCCAGGATCATACTGACTTTGAATATGAATAGGGCTTTATATAATTAACTGATCCGGTGATAGTAAAAGTAGAGAGAATATTATTTCCTGCTTGCCAGAAGGGAAACATTTTACTGCGACATTAAACCGTTGACGTTTCCCTGCATTGTTGTGGGTTTTTATGCAGTTCCCCGGTTCCTAGTACCATATCCATGTGTATCCGCGGTTCTGCAAGGGCCGGGTCGATTTCTATCGCACGGTTGTATGACCTGATTGCCTCATCAGATTCACCGAGATATGCCTGGCAGGTGGCCATCTCATAGAACGCTTTTGAGTAGCGTGGAGCAATAACAACAGCCTGCCTGAAATACTTGAGCGCTGTTTCATAGCGTTCCTGTTTTGAAAGCTCCAGTGCTTTGCGATAGAGGTATTGCGCCTCTATGGGAATTCCCTTCATATAAACCCAGTTCATTTTCCACACCCCCATGTCCATTGCACCGAAATCACGGTTCCCTGGACAAAATACCAAGAAGCTTTTTATTTTAAAAATAGTATGCGACGCAGATTTGCAGTGCATATTGGTTTGCAGAAGAAACAGGACAATTTCCAGTTACGGCTTACAGGTCAATTACCCTGGTACTGAATACATGCCCGGATAAAACGTAATAACCGGGGGATAAATGGCTGGATCAACTGTTAAGCTTCCGGTACCAGTTCACAGGATCATGGCATAATCAGACGGTCATACCCTTTTAAAAAACCCGTCTGTCAGTTAATTTCTTCCCAAATGCCAGATATTTCAACGAGAAGTGGTTCTTCAAAGAAAGATGAAATATTCTTTTTGAAATTATTGTATACGTATTGCGTATCCGGACTGGTGCGGATTGAATCACCATCAATCCCGACATGATATCAGTATTATTTTTTTAAGAGGGAAATGTGGTTGGATTCGTGTACGTGCCCGGACACATTCTCGCAAAAAACGCCGGCACGTGCCGGGATTGTCTTTTTTTTTTGAAGTTTTTCCCGGCCTCAGAACCCGCTTTCGAGCCCCTCGCGGATATCCTTCTTCAATTCCCTGTTGAGCCCGGCAATATAGTCTTCATAATAGTGGATGCGGGTGCTGACCGGGAACGGGATGCCGATAGTGGAGATGATCGCCTCGCCCTGGTCAAGGGTCTGGATCTCAATCTCCATCCTGGAAAGGTCCTGCTTGGCGCTGCCCATGATGATCTCGCGGTCGCCCCGGTCGCCGAGGCCCATGACGACAAACGTGTTGATCTGGGCAAGCACCTTCTGGTCGATATTCTTCGGCTGCTGGGTCACGACACAGAGGCCGACGCCGAACTTCCGGCCTTCCATGGCGCACTCGCGGAAGACCTGGGTCGAGGAGCCGCCAGCCCCGAGCACCCTCTGGGCCTCCTCGATGGTGATGAGCACGTTCTTCTGCTCGGCCGCCGGCCCGGCCTCCATGCCGAACTCCTCGGCCGACTTGCGGTGGGCCTGCATGATTCTTCTTGTGATCATGGAGAGGACAAAGAGCTCGCTGCGTTCTCCCATACGGGGAATGTCGATGAGGACAACCTTGTTGTCATGGAGGTACTGCAGGATCTCCGCCACGCAGGAGCCCGACTCGCGGAAGAACTTCCGGTTGCCCGCAACGATGTTCCTGATCCGGCGCTGGATAACCACGAGGGTGCCCGGGTGGAACGCCCCGAGTTTATCCGCGATTTCCGGGTATGGCCCGGTATACCGGCCTGCCCTCACAGCATCCGGGAGGGTATCCACATCTGCCTGCAGGAAGAACGGGATCACCTCACTGCCGGGGAACTCCTCGAGCGACTCGATCACGTCATGCTGGGCCTGCGAGAGGTCGTAGAGCAGGTTCAGGTCGGTCATCCGGAAATCAGCGTAGTCGAGCCAGAGGCTGGAAAGGCCGTACTTCTTCCGGTCCGCCTCGCTGATGGTGAAGACCGCGAGACCGTCCCTGCCGGCCGTGAAGTGGACGAGCCCGAGCGTCCGCTCGCCCGTGCCCGACTGCCCGCCCCGGACATACTCGCCATGGGGGTCGACCATCAGGAGACCGAACTGCTGCACCTTCATGCACGAGGCGCAGAAGGTCTTCATGAAATTGGACTTGCCCATGCCGGTTGTTGCGAACACGCCCATGTGCTGCGGGAGGACCCTGCTGTGGATCTTGACCGGGACGTCTTTTAAGACGCCCTGCCCGGTACGCATGACGCCGACCTCGATATCGCCCATGACTTTTGTCAGGAATAAAAAGTCCCCGGCGTCGGGGATGGCAACGGACGAGAACTTGGTCGGGACGGTGCGTGGTTTCCGGAAGATCCCTTTTTCATCGACAAACCCGAGCGGGACTGCCTCGACACCTATGAATACGTCCTCGCCAAGGCCGTAGAAGTGTTCGGAGAACGGGCGGGTGTCCCATTTCTCATCGGAGAAGTTGCTCTCGTGGACAAGGTCGCTCACTTTTGCATAGAAGGAGTACCCCTTGGTGGTATCGGTGATCTTCAGGATATCCCCGACAAAGAGGTTCTCGGAATGAGGGATAATAAACCGGTACGAGAGGACGCTCCGGCCGATGAGCCGGAATTTGGTGTCGTCCTCATGCTCAATATCGTTCAAAGTCACCATGTAAATCACCAAAGAGGTCTTCAAAAGTCCGGTGCAGGATCCCCTGTTTTGTGAGGCCGGCTTTTATGTCCTGCAGTATCTGGTCTGTGAGTTCTTCACCGATCGCAACCGTGCGGTGGGCATCGAGGAGCGGGTAGGGGTATCCCGGGATCCTCCCGTCATCCGCACACGCGGCAAGGGCCCGCATGGTTTCCGCTGCCGTTTTTTCATCGGTGCCCTTCGGGAGCTCCATTTTGAGAGGCCGGGCAACCCCCGGGTGGAGCGATGCCACGTAGATATCCCCGTGCCGCCCCTGCCGGTACTCGGTATGGTCGATGAGGTGCGGGTCGATTCTGGTCCACCACGGGCCGGGGATCTCATATTCCGCCACGAGCCCGGCAAGCGCCGGGAGGAGCGGGTGCCCCCCGCCCCAGGTTGCCCGGGTCCGCTTTGCAACGGCCGCAAGGAGAACGCCGCGGTTCCCTGCCGTCTCTATGATCTCCGCGAGCACCGGCTCGTGGTTCTGGCTGGAGACCCGGAGCGCACCGTCGAGAAGCAGGAGCGATCCGGCTGGCAGCACAGCTGCGGTCTTTGCGGCCACCCAGTACTCCAGCGTGTCGCGGAGGATAGCGGAGGCGCGTTCGGGGTCGCTGTTGTCCAGCCCCCGGTGTGGCGCTCTGCCGAAGCATTCGAAGAAGAGCTCGTCAAAGTCCTGGTTCCGGTGCCCGGGGCCGATGGTGACGAGCGTGAGGGGTGTGACCGCCCGGCTGTCCCGCTCGTTTCCGGTAAACGTTGTCCGGGCAGCCCGGATCGCTGCAACGGAAACGCTCCCCCCGTCCAGCACCATCGCGTTGGAACCGTCCACGGCGCTGACCGTGCCGGACGGGCCGGGGGGGATCGGGTGGATGTCGCCCCGCCGGATCCCGCTCCTGTCGGCAAACAGCGGCACAAGATCCTCCGGCACGTGGGACGCGATCTTCTTCAGCGCCTTTGTCACCGATTCCTCATACAAGGCCCGGCTGTCCAATCAGCACCTCTCCTTCACGGGATCAGCGTATTTGTCCAACGTTTCCATTGAATTCTAGTTTGGCATGTAATGGGATATAAGGGGGTGGGGGTGCAGGGGGAACCGGATCGGAGCCAACGATCACGGAAATCTCCCCGGCCATTTCACCCGTTCCGCCCGTCGCCATGTCCTGTTTTGTCTCCTGCCGGAATGAGGATGCCGGGAAACAAGAATGCATACATGGTAAAAACATAAAAAAAATAGTGTGTTCACGCATCCGAAACAATGTGAAAACTGCCGGCATGCAATACGGAAGGTCCGCTCCTTCACCCTTAGTAAATACCTTTGCAAAGCCGGGGGATTGGTTCGTGAACCGGAGCTGCCGCTCTGGTGGATAAACTCGTTCGGGTGTCCCTTGTTTGAGTGAACCGGATTCGCGGCCTGCCAGAAAAAACCCGGATGCCGGAACCGTTATTTCTCCGGAAATCTCCCTTTCAGTTCGAGCAGTTGCCGGTACTGCCAGTCCCGTTCTACGGCAATGGCAGCATCGGCATCAGGAGGGTCTGTAGATCTGAAGACTGCCTGCAGGGCATACCTTGCGGCACCAAGGGAATGGGCGGGGACATGCGCCGTTGCCACTGCCTGCCCTGCCGCACGGGCCGCAGAGCGGGCGGCAGTATCCTTCCCCGCTTCCCGGGCAGCGGCATGGGCTGCAAGCGCAGCTTTTCGGATATCAGCCATCCTGAATACCCCGGGGGTTATCCATGCCCGGCATGCTTCGAGAGCGTTCCGGGGCCGGGGGTCATCCGGATAGTCTTCCTCAAAGAAGTGCAGGACACGCTCTGCACAATCAACTGCCCAGATGGCCAGTGTTTTCTTGTCGGTTTCGTTCACCAGCGCTGCCATTGGCTCGTCTTTGTGCGTAATGGAGAATTCTCTTCTTTTCTTCCGTGGTTCAGGTTTCATGGCAGACGGTTTTTTTTTTGAATTCCTCACCAGGACCTCCTGACGATCCTGCCCGTTTTGCCTCACCCTGCTGATTTTCCCGTGACCAGAACAATACACTACTCTCACGAAAAACCGTGACGGTTCCCGGTTCGGAGAAACGGGCGGATTACTTCGGAGGGATAAGCCGGAGCATCTCGATCCTGCTGTGGATGACAATAACGCAGATCCCAACGCCCATGGAATTAGCAATGATCATCTGGGGAATATTTTGCAGAAAGACCGTATATGCAACAGCGAACGGTTGGATCATGAG
>JBAVWM010000233.1:0-4861 GCA_049697815.1 Methanoregula sp.
CGGTACAATAAGGAGATTTTTCTCTGCGTATAGGACCCGGATTGATATTTCTTCGTCGTTGTACAAAATCCGGGCTAATACACGCAATTGGATGGCGAACGTCCTTCTGAGGCCTGCTGGAGCACGGAAACAGAAAGGAGGGGCGGTTTTGGATCGCCGGTAGCCGGGTGTTTTGGGATCCCGGGGCTCCATGAGCCGAGGCGGATGATGCGGTTTACCGGAAATGTTCCCGCTGAAAAATTTTTAAAAAAATTGAGAGAGAAAATTTCCGGAATTTATCGTGTTGCTGACAGGTAATACCTCGTCATCGCAACCAGGGGCGCCACCGTGATGGGGCGAAGTCTGAATGGTTCGTCAGATCCATGAAGATATAAAACGCACCGGAGTTCTTCCAGGCCCCGGGAGCATCTCAAGGATATCGAATAATTTCAACAAAAAATTTTACATTTCCGGCCCGGTCCCGCGAGCTTTTCCCCGCCTCACCCGCCAAGCAGCATCGAGCATCCGATCAGGACGAGCAGCCCGGCAAACAGGATCTGCAGGTTCCGGCCCGAACATGCATGGGCAAACCGGACCCCGACCCTTGCCAGCGGGATGGTCGTGACGGCAAGAACGGCGAAGCTGACAAGATTAACGTACCCGATCGAGTACGGCGGCAGGCCGGCAACCCCAAGACCGTTGATAATATATGCGGCCGTGGCGCCTGCTGAAGAAAAAATCAGGCAGGCTGAAGATGTCCCGACCGCACGGTGAATCGGGTAGCCGAGCAGGAGGACGAGGATGGGAACGAGCAGGGCACCGCCTCCAAGCCCCGTCAGTCCCGAGAGGATGCCGATGAAAAAACCAATGATAAGGTGCTGGCCGGTCGATCCCCGTATCTCGCACTCCCGGCAGTCGCGGATGTGCCAGACCAGCCGGACTGCGATGATGAGAAGAAAGATGGCAAAGAACGCCCGGAGCACGATGCCCGGCAGGTATGCGGCTAGCGTTCCCCCGAAAAGCCCGCCAAAGACTGCGGTGCAGCCCATCGGCACGGCTGCCTTCCAGTTCACCACACCGTGGTTGTGATGGGCAAGCGCCCCGCTTATCATCGTCGGGATGATCACGGCAAGCGACGTCCCAAAGGCGAGCCGGGTGGCAAGCGTGCTGTCCATCCCGGCACCCGTGTAGAGCCAGTACTGGACCGGAGTCATCAGGGAGCCGCCCCCGACGCCGAAGAGCCCGGAGAGGGTACCCGCCGCAATCCCCGTAAAAAAGAGGCAGGCATACTGGATGAGGGGATCCATAAAAGACTCCAAAAATCTTCTGCAGAGTTATTATGTCCCGGCTCTAAAATAGTCTAACGGGAAATACCATGGGAAAGACCGCACTTCTGATCATTGATATGCAGAATGATTTTGTGCTTGAAGGAAAACCACTGCAGGTGGCAGGGGCACAGGCAGCGATCCCGAAGATACAGTCCGTGCTCGCGGAGTTCAGGAAACGATCCTTACCGGTCTTCCACATCCTCCGGGTCCACCGGTCTGACGGCTCGGACGTGGAAATCATCCGGCAGGATCGATTCCGGATGCAGCCATTTGCGGTTGCCGGCACACCGGGAGCCGCGGTGATCGACGACCTGGCGCCCCTTAACGGGGAGTACGTGCTGGAGAAGATCCGGATGAGCGCTTTTTTCGGGACCGAACTTGACCTTATGCTCCGGACTCTCGGAATCTCAATGCTTTTCGTATGCGGCATCCAGACCCCGAACTGCATCCGGACGACCGTCTTCGATGGCATTGCATATAATTACCCGGTCGTGCTCATCGATGACGCAACCGGGGCATCCTCCGGGGAAGTGCACCGGGCAAATGTCCGCGACATGCAGAATATCGGCGTGCGGATCATAAAAACGGCGGATGTCGCAGGCGTACTGGATACCACCTGAACCCGCACCCCTATGTACACGCTCTGTTCCGCATGCCCGGTTCTGCTCTTTCCGGAACGGGAGGATCACAATGCGTGACGGGAGTAATAATCAGAAAAAAAAGATTTTTACCGGCAGCTCTCTTACCCGGCATCAGCGAGGAACCTTTTTTTAAGAGCCCTACTCGCAGTACGGATCGTTTGCCCATTCCTCGATAACCTTCTTGGGAGGCTTGCCGCCGCGGTGGTGGTGCCTGCCCTGCGAGGATGAGCGGTCATGCTCGGTCTCCTCTTCATCGTCGATATCCGGTTCTTTTCCCGTTGTATCCAACGGTTTTTCCCCCCCTGCCGGCCGGGGGGAGTGTTGCTGGTCGCGCCGGTGATCCCCGCGGCCGCCATAATGACGGGAGTGATCCCTCCTGTCGTTCCTCCGCTGCCCGGAGCTCTGGCCCTGCGGGGTCATGGGCTTCTGCCCGGTCTGCTGATGCGGTGCCTGCGCCGGCTGGTCCCCGGTACTCTCTGGCTGCGGATTTTCTTCTGCCATAACTGTCAGACTGATTAATCGGGGCAGGAACCAGAAATACCTTACCCTCCCGGAGCGGGATTCCGGGAAAACCGGCCTGCTTCTGCTGAACGCTCTCAGGGTGAGGAGAAAAAAAAGAGGGTTTTTTAAAACCCGAAGATATCCGTTTTAACGTAGTCGTTCTTGATGAGCGTCCACCAGTCAACAGCAAGCCCCCTGGTGACATAATCATACGGGAGCCACCCGTAGCCTTTGTCCCCCCAGTCAGTACCCCATGAGTTGCGGATCAGGAGGGCTCCGGTGGTTGTCTGATCACAATCGGTATTCTTGATTTTGATCTTGTCATCATAACCGACTGCCACAACTGCATGCCCGCCCTCGACGACATCTTTGGGACAGGGAAACGGGATCATACCACCATTGGTTTTCGTCTGGGTTATGGAACGGTAAACCGTGAACCCAAACATGGCGGGGAGGCCCCCGGCGATATGCGTCCGGATACTGTCAAGAACCTGCGCCTTGGTATATCCCGGTGGATCGAGTTTGTAATATTTCAGGGGCTTGTACGATTGCCCGTATGCGTAACAGAATGCAGGCGGCTCACGATCGAACCCATCCGGCTCCGCGCCGGAGGTATCGGTATATGGCCAGTACTTTTCGGGGGGGATCCCAAAAAGGACCATTGCACCCATCGTAGACCGGAGCGTTGCCCCGGTATCGCCGTTCCACCCGAGAAGGTTTCGGGTGGTCTTGTACAAAAAGAGACGGGAAACATCCAGGGTTTTACCATACACCCGGTTGACGTAGTACTCTACCAGCCCGGCACCGGCATTTGCCGTACAGGAGCCGAGATTTTTCTGGTCTTCGATCTTCGTGCACCAGGACCGCAGGTCTGCCGTAGAAGGTACTTTCACTGCCTTGGCACCCGATACTTTCAGGTTCATCCCTTTCAAGAGCGGCGCAATTGCCTTGCTGTCCGTGGTGAAATCCCGGATATCGGGGTTCTCATGAATCCAGCCATATTTGAAGGGTTTTTCGACATCAGTCATAACAACCTTCATCCGATCTTCATGCCCCGTTTCGTTGCTTCACCCTCGAGCTGGGCAACCTGGGAATACTTTCCTGCCTTGAGGCACTGGTTCACTTTGACAAGCATCTGGGCCCGGCTGATCTTGTTTTTCGAATCCCGCATCGATTTGCAGAAACAATACGTGAATGCGCCGTGCCAGGATCCCCCGATCTGTGCATCGGCACTGGTCTGGTTGTCCCGGCAGGCAGCCCAGAGAATATGGTGGACGATTCCTTTTTCCGCAAGCGCCCTGAAAAGGCCCCGGGGCGTTTTCCCCTCTACTTTCTCAAAAGCCTCAAGGGAGGGCGGCGGCATGTATCTCGGTTTGCGGTCCAGCAGCATATCGATAGCTTTCAGGCCGGTACCGCTGTGGCAGGTATCGAGGTAGACTTCCAGCAGGACATTCGCCGGGAGCTGGATAAACAGGTCGTGCAGCTCGTCGTCCGTAATGATGTGGGCGGGATCCCACTGGTTACCTTTCTGGGCGAGATCATAAGGACAGAACGCTTCGTCAGCACGGTCCGCCTCGTCGGAGCTGGTATCCGGTACCTGGGTTCCATGACCCGACTGGCTGAACACGAGATAGGTGTACTTCCCGGCCTTTGCCCCGGCAACCATCTCCTGGAGGGCTTTCATGATGTTCGCCTTGGTTGCCTGGGCATCCGTGAGTTTAACAATATCCGCATCGGCAAACCCGAGGAATGTTTTCAGGACATCGGTCATGTCGATGACATCATTCACGCACCCCTGGAGATTACTCGAGGAGTAATTTTTGTACTGGTTGATTCCAACACAGAGCGCTTTTCTTCCTGACATGGTATGAAACTCCTTTGTATGGTTCCCCGAAGACTACTGCCTTACAAGCGGGGACTCAATGACACCCGGATCCGGCCGGGCAGTCAAACAGGAATTATCAAAGTCATATATATAATCTTTTGCAACTTCAAACCGCGCCACCAATCTGCAATGCGCACATGCATTGCACTGGGCCAAAGAGGAAATACGGAGGAATGAAAAATAATGAACGCCTATATACATCAACGTCCCATTTGTAACAACTCTAACACCCGGCGGTCCATGTCCAACGTTACCACTCTTCTCGATGCAAAAAGCGTTCCTGAAGCCAAAGCCGCGCTCGTCTGTCCCTCAAGGAATGAGACATATTCGTATAAACAGCTCAGAGAGGAGATGAACCGGGTGGGCCTCGGCCTCCAGTCGATCGGCGTGAAGAAGGGCTACCGGGTGTGTATCTACCTCGACAGTTCGCCCGAATATCTGATCAGCTATTTTGCCATCTGGCGAATCGGTGCCGTGGCAGTACCAACCAACATCGTGTACCGCGGCAAGGAACTGCTCCATGTCAT
>JBAVWM010000234.1:0-10709 GCA_049697815.1 Methanoregula sp.
CCCTCAAATGCCTTCCGGATTTTGGGCCGGAATTGCTGTGATTTACGGCGGGAAATCACAGCTCGCAGGGGGTCGGGGGGTGGAGGGGGTCGCGTGGGTACAAATGTGAAATGAGGTCTGATCCGGAGAGTAATCTGGTAGGTCCTCCCCAAAAAAATAATAGGATGCAAGGGCCTACGCGCAAAACGCCTCATCGGGTTTTGCGCTACGCACTTACCTTTTATCTTGATGCGGAAACTTGTGAATCTTACAAAGAATTGAAGAAGTTTTGACAAAAGAACTGAGAAGTCTGAACTTTTTAATTCAGGTCTCTGGTGAGAAATTTAGTTCTACCAAGAAACCTTTCAGTCCAATATGAGATTATAAATAAAACGCAGCGTGTTTCCTTTAAAGCAACAAAGCAGAAAAGTGCGCCGACCGGGACTCGAACCCGGGTTTAGGCGTTGGCAACGCCTAGTGATAACCACTACACTATCGGCGCAGTGTGCTCTACAATGTGGGAATTCAAACAATTTAAGTATATCGAACCAGAGGACGACGGGATTTTCCTCGTTTTCCGGGGATGGGACACAGCAGGGATCGAACAGGTCATCCATGAACTGATCGTACCGTCACATCCGAGAAGCCTCCGTTGAATCCCGATAAGATCCGGAATACATTAGATAGGATTTTTGTGTACAATCGTTCTATCTAAGAGCAGATGATCCCGCTCTTCATTGACTGCTCCGGCCGGCGTATCGTTATCTTTGGAGGGGGGGCCGTGGCCGCACGGAAGGCCGCGTATTTTGCTCCTGAAGCCCGGGTTCTCGTGGTGAGCCGATCGTTTGTGCAGAAGATGGAGACCCTGCCGGTCGAGACAAAGAGCATGGACCTTGAAACTGCATCCGACGCTAACCTGATCGCAGTGATCGGCAACGCCTTCCTGGTTATCGGGGCGCTCTCCGACCCGGCGCAGAACAACCGCATCGGCAGGATCTGCCGCACGAAGGGCATCCTCTTCAACAACGCAGACGGGGAAGCCGGCGACGTGGTCCTGCCGGCGATCAGCAGCGGGGAGCACTATACCCTTGCGATCAGCACGGGCGGCAGCAGCCCGGCGGTCTCCCGGTATATCCGGGAGTACCTTGAAAAGGAACTGCCGGATCTGGATGCCATGATCGTGCTCCAGAACCGGCTGAGGGAAGCGTTGAAAAGCACGGTGCCCGACCAGGCCCGGAGGAACGCGATACTGCACAACGTGCTGGACGATCCGTCGGTCTGGAGGCTCCTGAAGACAGATCCGGACAAGAGCTGGGAAAACGTGTCAGCGAGGTACCTGCATGACTGAACCGGTCGGCATACCGATCGCTATTGCCGGTGTCAGCCATCACACGGCAAACGTGGCGGGGATCGAGGCGTTCCGGTTTGCCGGTGAACCGGAGTTCCTCAAAAAAGCCGGGGAGCGGTTTTCTGGCGTCCTGCTGCTCCAGACCTGCAACCGGGTGGAAGTGATCGTTGAGGGGGACGTGGTTGCGTTGAAGGGGTTCCTCGCCGAGCAGGGCAGGAACGGTTTTTTTATCCATGAAGGGATAGGGGCACTCCGCCACCTCTTTAGTCTCGCCTCCGGCATAGACTCGATGATCGTGGGGGAAGACCAGATCATCGGCCAGCTGAAAAAAGCATTATCCGATGCACAGGAAGCCGGCACGGCGAACAGCTTCCTCGAGCACTGCGTGAACAAGGCAGTCCACGTGGGGGTCGAAGTCCGCAAGCGGACGCTGATCAACCGGGGGGCGGTCTCCATTGGCTCCGCGGCGGTCCAGCTGGCCGAAACGGAGATTGGCAGCCTTGAAGGAAAACATATCCTTGTTATCGGCAGCGGGGAGATGGGCCTGCTCGTTGCCCAGGCACTTGCGGAAAAACACCTGACTGCCATGTACGTGGCAAACCGCACGTACGGGCGGGCAGTCATCCTCGCAAAGAAGATCGGGGGCAAGGCAGTCCGCCTCTCGGAGCTCTACCACTATATCACGCTCTCGGACGTGGTGATCTCCTGCACTTCGGCCCCGCACCCGATAATCCACGGCAGGGACCTGCGGCAGTCCATGAAGGACCGGTGCTGGCCGGTGGAGGGGCACCCCCGCCCGCTCATCCTGGTCGATATTGCCCAGCCCCGGGACGTGGAAGAAGGGGCTGGTGAGATTGACGGGGTTCACCTCTTCACCCTTGACAGCCTCCGCACCGTCAACGAGCAGACCATGAGCACCCGCAAGGCCGAGGCGGAGCGGGCAAACGCATTCGTGGAGGCGGAGCTGGAGATCTTCCTGCGTCACCTGAACCGGCGTTCTGCCGATGGGGTGCTTGCCGCCCTGCACACGTGGGCCGAGACGATCCGCATCCGCGAGCGGGACCGGGCACTCTCGCGGCTCGGCGACACGGATCCAAAAATAGCAGAGGTCGTCGATGACCTGACACGGGTCCTCTCCCGGAAGATCCTGATGGACGCAACCTTCTCGGTGCGGGCCAGTGCGGAGGAAGGCGACCTTGCCGCTGCTGAATCGCTCGTAAAAGCGATCACAAAGGGTGACAGGATCGGCAATGATTCATCCGGCAGGACATAACACTATCCCCGGGAACCTGACAGATATATCCGGCTGACAACCGCATGATCCCGGTCACAATCCGGCCGTACGGGGAGGGCGTCTTAAAAAACCGTGGGGAGCCGGATACGATCGCTGTTCCCGCTGCCCGGTCAGTGCTGTTCCTGCTCGCTCCCTCTGATACAATAATATGCTTTTTTCAGCCCGAGTTTTTTTGTCACCTGGCAGGTCTGGCAGACGCAGCCTTTCTTCTCAAACGTGCAGTTCGCTGATTTCCCCGTAACGCAGAAGAGCAGGCTCTCATCGGCCCGCATGCACTCGTTATACGTGGGACACGGCTCGCAGATGCACGTTTTCCGGTTCTCTTCAATAATCTTGTCCAAATCTCCCGTCATGATGACCTGTCCCGCCCGGAAGTGCTCCCGGGTCAATCCATAAGTAGATTATCAAACGGCTCCATGATAATTAAATCATGCCTGCGCCACTGGTGGGAAGAAAGTTCGGTGTCAATGTGATCCCGGTCCCGGACCGGGACACCTGCAAGCAGATACAGGTAGTAGGACTCTCGGGTTCGAGCCGGCAGCAGCCGGGGATGAGCAAATCGGAGAAGCTGCTTCTTTCTGCGCTCGAACGCTTTGCCGGGTTCGGGTGCCAGACCCGTTTTCTCCGGTTAAAGGACCTGACGATCCATGACTGCGAGGGAAACTATTCCGAGAACCCGGGGTACTGCACGTATCCCTGCCAGAGCTCGATGAAGTATGACGACGACCAGATGCAGGTGGTGTACGATGCCGTGCTTGCCTGCGATGTCCTGATCCTCGCAACGCCGATCCGCTGGAACAACCATTCCGCACTGGTCCAGAAGTTCGTGGAGCGGATGAATGCAATCGAGAACCAGTACTCGTGGTTCGGGAACCGTATGATCAAGGACAAGGTAGCCGGCATGATCATCATCGGGCACGTGGACGGGATCCAGCACGTTGCAGGAAACCTCATGAATTTCTTCTCCTGGCTTGGCTTCCACACGCCCGAGGTCGCCATTGCCTCGTGGGTAGGGGAGAACGACGAGGACACGACAAAAGACTGGGCGCAGATCCAGAGCAACCGGTACACACAGGAAGACCTTCTTGACCTTGTCTCCAGTTCCATCCGGCTTGCCTGCGCCCTGAAACGGCACGTGGCAGAAGAGACCGGCAGCGGGGCAACGCCGGATCGGTAATCCCGTACTGTATCCATAAATACGATGGATAAAAGAAAATGTAATCAAACGGTTGGTCAGGTGGTGGCAGTTACGGGCATTTTTCCACAACGACGGATGAGGCGGTCACGGTCACGGAATATCCAGCCGCTCCTGCGCGAGGTCACGCTCTCGAAAAACGATCTGGTCGCCCCGCTTTTTGTGGACGAGAACCTGACGGCCCCGCGCCCGATCGATGCCATGCCCGGGCAGTTCCGGTACCCCGGTGCCGGGATCGCGGCGGTTGCAGCGGGCTTGTGGGACAAGGGCGTGCGTGCAGTCCTTCTCTTCGGCATCCCGAAGACCAAGGACCCGCAGGCCCGGTCCGCATATGATCCGGACGGCGTGGTGCAGCAGGCAGTCCGCAGGATCAAGGGCCAGGTCCCGGGGATGGTCGTCATCACGGATGTCTGCGCCTGCGAGTATACCGATCACGGGCACTGCGGGATTGTCGGTGAGACGCGGGGCGGCCCGGACCTGCTCAATGACCCCTCGCTCGAACTGATGGAGAAGATTGCCATCAGCCATGCCCTGAGCGGGGCCGATATCGTTGCCCCCTCCTGCATGCTGGACGGCGTGGTCGGCTCGATCCGGGCAGCGCTCGACGAGAGGGGCTTTGAGGAAGTGCTGATCTTGGCCTACTCCACCAAGTTCTCCTCGGCGCTCTACGGGCCGTTCCGCGAAGCGGCTGACTCCGAGTTCTCGTTCGTGGACCGCACCACCTACCAGGTCCACCCCGGCAACAGCCGCGAGGCTCTCCTCGAGTCGCAGCTGGATGCAGACGAGGGGGCCGATCTCCTCATGTTGAAACCGGCAGGGTTCTATCTCGACATCCTTGCCGAAATCGGGAGCATCGGCCTGCCGGTCGCGGCGTACCAGGTCAGCGGCGAATACTCGATGATAAAAGCTGCTGCCATACACGGCTGGCTGAAGGAGAAGGAGACCGTACTCGAGAGCCTGACCTGCATAAAACGGGCCGGCGCCGACCTGATCATAACATATTTTGCGGCAGATGTTGCCGGGTGGCTGGATGAAAAACAGTAAGAGCGCAGAACACAACGGGGTCAAAAGCAGCGAGCTCTTTACCCTGGCAAAGACCCTGATGCCCGGCGGGGTCAGCAGCCCGGTCCGGGCCATAAAGCCCTACCCTTTTTACACGGAACGGGCATCGGGTGCACACCTGAAGACGGTTGACGGCACGGAACTGATCGACTGCTGCATGGCCTACGGGCCCCTGATCCTCGGGCACGCACACCCGTTCATCAGGAAGGCTATTGTTGAGCAGCTGGAACGCGGCTGGCTCTACGGGACGCCCACGCCGCTTGAGCCGGCATATGCAAAGGTGATAACGGGCGACCACCCGGGCATGGCCATGATCCGGTTCGTCTCGAGCGGTTCGGAGGCAACGATGGCCGCGATCCGGCTTGCCCGCGGGTTTACCGGCAGGAACGATATCGTCAAGATCGAGGGCGGGTTCCACGGTGCCCACGATGCGGTGCTTGTCAAAGCCGGTTCCGGCGCAACCACGATGGGCGTGCCGGACTCGGCCGGCGTGCCTGCCGACCTCGTTGCCCATACCCGGCAGGTGCCCTATAACGATCCTGAAGCACTCGAATCTCTCCTCTCTGCCCATGACGATGTTGCAGCGCTAATCATCGAACCGGTGCTCGGCAATATCGGCCCGGTGCTGCCGCAGGACAACTACCTCCAAACGATACGTTCGATCACAAAAGCCCATGACGTGCTCCTGATCTTCGATGAAGTGATCACCGGCTACCGCATCGGCATCGGCGGTGCTCAGGTAAAGTACGGGGTGAAACCCGACCTGAGCACGCTCGGCAAGATCATCGGTGGCGGCCTGCCCATCGGGGCGTTTGGCGGAAGGCGCGAGATCATGGAGCTGGTGGCGCCATCGGGCCCGGTCTACCAGGCCGGGACATTCTCCGGTAACCCGCTCTCGCTTGCGGCCGGCATGGCCACGCTCGACTGGCTCCATACCCACCGCGACATGTACCGCAGGCTTGACGAGAAGACACGGGCACTTGAGGAATCGCTGGGCAGAAATGAGAAAGGGTCCTTTGTCCGGCTCGGCTCGATGTTCAAGTACTTCTTCCGCGGCGCACCCCCACAGAACTACCGCGAGGTGAAGGAATGCGATACGGACGCCTTCGGGAAATTCCGGGAGCGGATGATGGAGACGGGAATCTTCATCCCACCCTCACAGTTTGAGACCAACTTCCTTTCAGAAGCGCACAGCGACAAAGACCTTTCCACACTCATGCAGGCGTACCAGCAATGTCGATAAGAATCGGAACCCGGGGCAGCAGGCTCGCACTCCTCCAGACCGGCACGGTAGCAACGAAGCTTGCCGAAATGGGAATCGAGACCGAGCAGGTGATTATCCACACGGCCGGCGATACCACGACGCAGGTTCCCCTGCACGAAATAGGCGGCCAGGGCGTGTTCGTCCGGGCGCTGGACGACGCGATCCTTGAAGGCAGGATCGACTGTGCGGTGCACAGCATGAAGGATATTCCGGTAGAGCGTCCAGGCGGGCTTATTACCGCAGCAATCCTTCACCGGGATTCGGCAGCTGACTTCATCGCATACCGGGGTTCGCTCAGTGCCGTGAAGATTGTCGGCACCTCGAGCACCCGCAGGCGTGCCCAGCTCCTCCGCCATGACCCTTCTGTCACGATCAGGGACCTCCGTGGCAATGTTGATACACGGATCCGGAAGATGAACAGCGGCGAATACGAGGCGATCGTCCTTGCCGAGGCCGGCCTCGCCCGGATGGGCATCCGCATCCAGGGAGAGCGGCTCCCGCCGGAAAAATTCGTTCCCTCACCCAACCAGGGAACGATTGCGGTGGTCAGCCGGGCCGACCCGTCGCTCCGCGAGGTCCTCTCGGCACTCGACCACCCGCCAACCCGCACCGATGTCATGATCGAACGGGCCGTGATGGAGCACCTCGGGGGCGGGTGTTTCACCCCGCTCGGTATCTACTGCCGGGCCGGGCACCTGATCGCCGAAGTGCTCTCGCTTGACGGGACCCGGGCTGAACGGATCGAGACGGACACCAAAACCATCGAAGAGGCACGGGAGCAGGGCCGCGAGCTCAGGACCCGGGCACAGGGCCTGATCGATGAGGCCTACAAACAGCTGGGAATGAGCGGGGCCCGGTCATGGTAGGGAAAGTATATCTCGTGGGGTCCGGGCCGGGCGGAACAGCGTTTTTAACAGAGCGGGGCCGGACGGTTATCAACAAGGCTGACGTCGTGCTCTTCGACCAGCTGCCGGGGGAGGAGGTCCTTGCAACGCTCCCGGACCGGGCCGAGAAGATCGACTGCGGCAAGTTCGGCGGGAAGCACACGCTCGAACAGGACGCAATCGAGGCCCTGATGGTGGACCGGGCCAGGAAGGGAAATCTCGTGGTCCGGCTCAAGGGCGGCGACCCGTTCCTGTTCGGCCGGGGCGGCGAGGAACTGGAGACCGTCCGGGCTGCGGGGATTCCGGTTGAGATGGTGCCGGGGATCTCCAGTGCGCTTGCAGTCCCGGCATCGGTCGGGATCCCGCTCACCCACCGGAAGTACGCCTCGCAGGTGACTATCCTGACCGGCAACGAGGACCCGACCAAACCCGGGCCGGCCCTTGACTGGCAGCTGCTCGCACAGAGCCGGGGCACTATCGTCATCCTTATGGGCGTGGCGAACCTTGCGAAGATTGTGGATGCACTCACAAAAAACGGCAAACCGGAAGAAACACCGGTCGCCATCATCGAACGGGGCCTGCGGATCGACCGCCGGGTGACCGCAGGTACGCTTGCCACCATTGCCGGCGCGGCAAAGAAAGCGGGCGTAAAACCTCCCGCGGTCATCGTCATCGGCGAGGTAGTTAAGCTCTATGACCCGCAGAACCCGGACCTTGTACCGGTCGGGAGGCTGACTTATGATAGAAATCGTCAACAAATTTGAAAAGGGCGTGTATGCCGTGCTCATGGCACTGCTCATGCTTGTGCTGGTCGGATCGCTGCTCGACCTGGTCTGGCTCCTGTATATTTCCCTGGTGATGACCACGCCCGCCCTGCTGGAGGGCCGGGAACTCACAACGGTGCTCGGTGCCTTCCTGCTGGTCCTCATCGGCGTGGAACTGCTGGACACCATCAAGGCATATTTCAGCGAGAACACGATCCACGTGGAGATCGTGGTGCTCCTTGCAATCATCGCGGTTGCCCGGAAAGTGATCCTGCTGGATCCCACCGGTACAACCGGCTACGAGTTCGGGTTTGAACTGATGGGCATCGGGGTTATCGTGGTCGGGCTTGCGGCCGGGTATTACCTGATCAAGAAGGCGGGGGTAACGGTTGTTCAGGGCGTGCAGAAGCAGGAGAAAAACGAGTAAGGTATAAAATTGAGAGAAAACATTTTTTCTACCTGTTCTGATTCGCCCTCTTGCGCTGCCGGTCCCTCAGGTGGACAGGAGCGAAAGGTGATTTTACGTTAATGGATTGTTCATACCATCTCAATTATGTGCGATGAACGCCGCAGCCCCCGAAGGGGCGCCCCCGCTGCGGATCAGTGACCATAAGCTCAATGGAGAAGAATCGAAAAAGGGGGGGACCGGTGACGTTCCGTTGATCTTCTGCAGGGAACCCATGCCACGACGGGATCTTCTCTGGACAGATCCCGGTAGACCGGTCACTGGTAGAGTGCAGGTCGATAGTTTTCTGGGGCATTCACCTTAGGGTTTGCCATGGTGACCATTCCTAGGGAACAGTAATACAATAATTGAGAACAGCCGTTCTTTCCTGTCAAATGACTGTTCACCGCACAGATCCCAGCCTTTTCCGGATCCCCTGCGCAGCAAGGTACCCGGTCGAGAATGCGGCCTGCAGGTTGTAGCCGCCGGTATCGCCATCGATGTCCAGCACTTCGCCCGCAAAAAATAGACCGGGTACAAGCTTCGATTCCATGGTTTTTGGATTCACGCCATCGAGCGCAACGCCGCCCCGCGTCACCATCGCAATCTTAAAATCTCCCAGTGCGGCAACGGTCAGCGTGAACTCCGTGCAGTTCGTGACCACCGCTGCACGCTGGGCTGCAGAGAAATGGGCGCACTTCAGATCATCCGGGATTCCTGAGAGTTTAAGCAGTTTCCGGTTCAGCCGCTCCGGGATCGGGTACTTCGCGAGGATCGTGCCTATCTGCCAGCCGGGATTTTCCGCTGCCCGCTTGGCGAGATCCGCAAAAAACTCCTCGCGCCGCATTGCGCCGGCAAACGAGAGCCGGACCACGTCACCGGGCCGGATCCCCCGCGAGGCATCGAGGATTCCCGGGCCGGAGAGCCCCAGATGGGTAAAGAGGACATCGCCGGCATGGTCCGCCACTTTTTTTCCCTCCCGCCAGACCGAGAACTGCATGCGCTCAAACGACATGCCCATGAGGGCCGCAAACGGGAACGGACGGATCAGGAGCGGGGTGAGTGCCGGCCCTGTTTCTGTCACCGGCTGGCCAAGCGATGCCGCAAGAAGGTAGCCGTCGCCGGTTGTCCCGCACTGGGGGTAGGAAGCCCCGCCCGTGGTGATGACAACCGCTGCAGAACCATATGCTCCCTTGCCGGTCATAAGGGTAAACCCGTCCGTTCCCCGGGAGATCTCCCGCACCGGCTCATTGCACCGTACCACAATTCCCCGTTTCTCACATTCCACGACAAGAACCCTCAGGACATCCGATGATTTCCGCGTGACCGGGAAGATCTTCCCGTTCTCTTCTGCCTGCATCGCAAGCCCGCGGCTCTCGAAAAATGCCGCGAGATCGTGGTTCGTGAGCGCGTGCAGCGCGGATTTCAGAAATTTCCCGGCGTTCCCGTAGTGCCGGGTGAAGTCCGGCACGGTACCGGCATGGGTGATATTGCACTGCCCGGATCCAGCCAGCAGGAGCTTGGCGCCGGGCTCCGGGTTCTTTTCGAGCAGGAGGACGCGGCACCCGGGCCCGGCTGCATGGATCGCACAGAACAGGCCGGCCGGCCCTGCTCCGGTCACCACCACATCGTATCGCTCAACCTGTTCCATCCGCTCAGGTATTCTCGCCCCATCGGTCATGAAGTATTCTAAAAAAAAAGAGCCGGGTGCCCGGAAGGCAGCGGGAGTACAATATCCTTAATCCCGATAAACGCCAACTCCCGTACACCCATGGTTGATGAACGCGAAAAGAGGATCATTCTTCTCGTCGCATCGCTCTCCTCATTTCTTGTCCCGTTCACCGGATCGTCCATTACGGTCGCCCTTCCCGCGATGGCTTCCCAGTTCCATGCGGATGCGGTCACGCTTGGCTGGATCACGTCCGCGTACATCATTGCCGCTGCGGTCTTTATCGTGCCATTCGGCCGGTACGCCGACATCATCGGGCGGAAGAAGATCTTCCTGGCCGGCCTTCTCCTCTTCACCATTGCCTCGCTCTTCTGTGCGTTTGCCCCCTCCGAAGAGATCCTGATCGGGTTCCGGTTCCTGCAGGGCATTGGCGGCGCAATGCTCTTTGCGACTTCCGTTGCCATTGTCACGCAGGTCTATGGCCCGGGCGAACGGGGCTGGGCACTTGGGATTACCATCGCGACCGTCTATGCCGGCCTCTCCATCGGCCCGTTCCTCGGAGGGATGCTCACCGATCATTTTGGCTGGCCGTCAATCTTCCTTGTCAATGTTCCTCTCGGCCTCCTGACCATCGCCCTCACCCTCTGGGGGGTACATCATGAGTGGATTGATGCGGCCGGCGAACAATTCGACCTCGGGGGAGCGGTCATCTACGGCCTCATGCTTTTCACCCTCGTCTACGGCATGCTCCTGTTCCCCGACCCGGCCGGGTTCGTGTGGATCGCTTTTGCACTCGGCGCTGCTG
>JBAVWM010000235.1:0-3742 GCA_049697815.1 Methanoregula sp.
CGTGCACGGCTCCACAACACCGGCAGCGACATGATCTACGAGAACGTGTTCAACCCTGTCGAGAAGTGAAATCCTCCTTCATGAAAATCTATCCTTTTTTTTTAACCAAAATCACATAAAATAAAACAGGCCGCCCGAAATAAATTAAAGGGTCCTCATCAACCTTTTATTGAAAAAAACAATAATTGCGGCTTCTTTTTACAATTAGCCCATGCGTTTGGCGCAAAATAAAAAAAATTACGTAATTAGGGTTAACCAATACTATTCAATTGTGATTTCAGGTTATATGATTGTGAAAATGCAATTACAAAAAATCATCATTTTTTCACAACGATTTCGCAAGGTTTAACGTATGTGAACCGGGATTTTCAGATTGTATAGAGGTGTGAAATGGAAGTTAACTATGTACCAACTACGTGTCCGTATTGCGGCACCGGGTGCGGTTTCAACCTTGTTGTCAAGGACAAGAAGGTTGAAGGCGTTGCACCCTGGCACCGCACTCCGGTCAACGAAGGCAAGCTCTGCCCCAAGGGGAACTATGCTTGGGAATTTGTAAACAGCCCGGACCGGCTCACCAAACCGCTCATCAAGAAGGACGGTAAGTTTGTCGAGGCAAGCTGGGACGAGGCCTATAAGCTGATCGCGTCCAAGTTCAAGTCGTACAAGGGAGAAGAGATGGCATGCCTTGCATCGGCCCGTGTCTCCAATGAAGAGAATTACCTGATGCAGAAGTTTGCACGGGCTGTCTTAAAGACCCCCAACATCGACCACTGCGCCCGTCTCTGCCATGCGTCGACCGTCGTGGGACTTGCAGGGGCATTCGGCTCCGGTGCAATGACCCAGTCGATTGCAGACATTGCCGAATCCAAGTGCCTCCTCGTCATCGGCACCAACACGTTCGAGCAGCACCCGCTGATTGGGCGCCGCATTATGCAGGCCAAGAAGAACGGTGCTAAGATCATCTACGCCGACCCGCGGCTCACGGCGACCGGGAAGCAGGCCGACCTGTTCTTACAGTTCTATTCCGGTACCGATGTGGCATTGTTCAACTGTATGATGCAGCTGATACTCAAAAACGGCTGGGAGAACAAGGAGTTCATCAAGAACCGGACCAAGGACTTCGAGAAGGTCAAAGAGATCGTGATGAAGGATACCTATTCTCCTGAGAACGTCTCGAAGATCACCGGTGTCCCCGTAAAGGACATCATCACTGCGGCAGAGTGGTTCGGGACATCCGGCCAGTCTGCGATCCTATACTCGATGGGTATCACCCAGCACACGACCGGTGTGGACAATGTCAAGTCGGTCGCAAATATTCAGATGCTGACCGGCAACCTCGGAAGACCCGGCACGGGCATCTGCGCCCTCCGTGGCCAGAATAATGTTCAGGGCGCCTGCGACATGGGTGCCCTCGCAAACGTGTATTCCGGGTACCAGTCGGTCATCGTCCCCGACATGAAGAAGAAGATGGAGACCGCATGGGGCTGCGAGATTGCCGAGGGCAAGGTCGGCCTGACTGTCACCAAGCTGATCAACACGCTCGCTGACACGCCCGGGACCGTCAAGTGCGTGTACATCATGGGGGAGAACCCGATGCTCTCCGACCCGGACCTCCACCACGTGGAGAAGGGGATGAAGAACGTCGAGTTCATGGTCGTGCAGGATATTTTCATGACCGAGACCGCACAGTTCGCCAACGTTGTCCTGCCGGCTGCCTGCTACGCAGAGAAGGATGGAACCCAGACCTCGACCGAACGCCGTGTCCAGAAGTGGCGCAAGGCCCAGGACCCGCCCGGCCAGGCAAAGGCCGACTGGCAGATCTTCTGCGAGCTCGCAAAATACATGGGATTCGAGAAGCAGTTCCCTTACAAGAGCGCAGAAGAAGTCTTCACGGAAATCTCGAAGGTGACGCCATCCTATGGTGGTATGACCTACGCCCGCCTCGAGAAGCCCGAAGCACTCTGCTGGCCCTGCCCGACTGTCGAGCACCCGGGAACCCCGATCCTGCACAAGGAGAAGTTCACCCACCCGGACGGTCTTGGTATCTTCACCCCAATCGAGTGGAAACCCCCGGCAGAAGTCCCGGACAAGGAGTACCCGCTCATCATGACCACCGGCCGCTGCATCTGGCAGTGGCACACCGGTACCATGACCCGCCGCTCGAAAGACCTGGAGGTCGAGGAGCCCACGGGCTGGGTCGAGATCAATCCCGAGGACGCAAAGGTGCTGGGAATCAAGGACAAGGAGATGGTCAGGGCGGTCACCCGCAGAGGAGAGATCAAGATTGGTGCCCGGGTTACAACGGACATCAAGAAGGGTGTTGTCTTCATGCCGTTCCACTATGCGGAATGTGCTGCAAATGTCCTGACCAACAATGCGCTTGACCCCGTTGCAGCAATTCCGGAGTTCAAAGCCTGTGCTGTTAAAATTGAAAAGATTCCGGAGGTGAAGTAACATGGGATTATTCGGAGGTACACCATCAGTCAAAAAGGGTGATATGCTCTACGCATGGACCAACGACGCAGAGATCAAGAAGAAGGCGGAACTCGGCGGTGCAGTCACCGCGCTCTGGAAACACGCGCTCGAGTCCAAGGCAGTCAATGCAGTCCTTGCTGTCACCAAGGGATCCGACCTTTATGATGCAAAACCGGTCCTGATCACCGATCCTAAGGATCTTGCAAAGACTGCCGGCTCGCTCCACTGCGGCACCCTTCTCCTGCCAAAATACGTCAAGAAATACCTTGACGGTGCAGCCAACATGAAGATCGGTGTCACGGTCAAGGGCTGTGATACCATGGCCTTCCTTGAGCTTGCCAAGCGCAGCCATATTAACCTCGATAACGTCATCATGATCGGGGTCAACTGCGGAGGCTCGGTCAGCCCGATCCTTGCACGGAAAATGATTGCCGACAAGTTCGGTGTCGACCCGGACAAGGTCAACAAGGAAGAGATCGACAAGGGCCAGTTCATCATCGAGTACGAAGGAGGCCACAAGGGCATCTCTATTGACGAACTCGAGGACGCTGGCTATGGCCGGCGCAGCAACTGCCGCCGGTGCAAGTACAAGGTTCCACGGCAGGCAGACCTTGCCTGCGGGAACTGGGGTGTCATTGGAGAGAAGGCCGGAAAGGCCACCTTTGTCGAGGTCTGCTCCGAGAAGGGCGCGAACCTCTTAAACGGTGCAGTAAAATCTGGCGTCCTTGTGACCGAAGCGGCAAACCCCAAGGGTATTGAGATCCGCGGGAAGGTCGAAGGCGCGATGTTCAAGCTCGGCGACAAGTGGCGGAGAAAGGACTTCGGTGCACTCGCGGGCAACATGTGGGAGACCATCAACAAAGATACCTCGCGGTGCATCAAGTGCTATTCCTGTATCGAGAACTGCCCGGTCTGTTTCACCTCATCTGACCTGCTGAAGAAAGGCTCTCTCATGGTGAAGCCCGGCGAGCTCCCCCCGAACCCGATGTTCCACTTACGAAGGTTCGCCCACATTTCGGACTCGTGTGTCAACTGCGGCCAGTGCGAGGAGCTCTGCCCTATGGATATCCCGATGGCACTCTTCTCGCATGCGATCCGTGTTGAAGGCGATGCAGCCTTTGAACCGAAGCTGGGGAAGGCAACCTATACCAATTAATTTTTTCCTGGCTGACAGATGAAAATGTCCCGTTCTCATGAAAAGAAAGATAAACCCCGGTATCTAAACGAACCGGTGAATTACCAACAAATTCCCATAAGGAGATGAATG
>JBAVWM010000236.1:0-2613 GCA_049697815.1 Methanoregula sp.
GTACAGCGTTCAGGAAATCCCGATAAACCCCATATGACCCTGGGAAACGGGTTTGACGTGGATTCAGTTCCGGTACGGCAACCTCCTCCCGGTTCCCGTACGGATGTAACCATTCTGTGTGTAGCGACCATATCTTACTGGCATGGTATTGACCGGCTGATCCAGGGAATAGCTCAGTACAAAGGTCCGGTGAATGTCAGGTTGCATATCGCAGGAACCGGGCCAGAACTGAGTAACCTTAAAAAACTGGCTCAGGACAGGGAGATCGAGGACCGGGTTATTTTTCATGGATTTACTACGGGTCATGATTTGGATATACTCTATAACCAGTGCCATATTGCAGCAGGAAGTCTTGGTATGCACAGGAAAGGCCTAACCATGACATCGGAATTAAAATCGCGTGAATACTGTGCCCGTGGCATTCCTTTTATTATTGCATCCGGGGATAGTGATTTCCCTGCCGGTTTTCCGACTATTCTGAAACTTCCGTCGGGTGAAAGTCCGATAGATATGGATCAGGTAATCCTTTTTGCGTCAGTGATCTCCAGGGATATTGATCATGCTCAAAAAATGAGACAGTATGCCAGAGAGAACCTTGACTGGTCGATAAAAATGAAAAAACTCAAAGTGTTCTTAGAATCCCTTCCGTCGGCAGCCTGAAACAAACAAGTGAAGAAGCGGGAGTCTTACGATAGCGGGAAATAATACTCTTCTGCCATGATCTTTTGAATTCCTGCCAATCAATAAATTAATAAGACAGCATCTGAGATAATTATGCTTATTATTTGTGTAAAAATCCATGACCGCTTTTTTCTCAAATGTCCTTAAACTGGTTTCCGGCAGTATTATCGCTCAAATCCTCGGAATTTTATTAATTCCCGTCATCACCCGTATTTATTCCCCTGACGATTTTGGCGTGTACCAGTTATTTTTATCCATTTCCGGTATCCTTGTTGCGTTTTCCTGTCTGTCGTATCAACTTTCAATCATGCTCCCCAAGGAGGATGAGGACTCGGCCAATCTCGTAGTCCTTTGTTTTATTCTTGTTACAATAATCTCAATTGTCAGCGGGAGTATTTTCATCATTTTCTCCGATTGGATTGCACAGATCCTGAATACTCCTGAAATATCCTACTATCTCGTTTTTCTCCCTCTTATCGTATTTCTCAACGGCATTTTTCTCGGTATGACCTATTGGGTAACCCGGAGGAAACGATTCGGCATCAACGCAACTGCCCAGATCGTGAATTCATTTTCAAGCAAAGTCGTGCAAATTGCCATCGGACTCTATTCCGCTTCATCAACAGGATTAATAGCAGGATCGATTGTGAGCGGTAGTGCGTCACTGGCAGTTTTGTTTAAACAGTTCAAGGATGATCTACCTCTTTTTAAGCAAGTTACCTTAAAAGACATCCGGAGTCTTGCAATTCGCTATAAAAGATTCCCTCTGTTCACTTCCTGGTCAACGGGAGCAAATACCATCTCGACCCAGATTGCACCCCTGTTACTTGCCTATTATTTCAGCCCTGAGGTTGTCGGATATTATGCAATTGCCAGCATGGTCGTTTTTTTACCCATGGGGATTATCGGCTCTGCAACATCACAGGTTTTTTTCCAGAAGGCCTGTGATGAAAAGAACCGGACCGGAAGTGTTACGAATATCGTTCGCGAAATTCAGCCCCGTCTTATTTCGATTGGCATGTTTCCCATGTTCGTTCTGATGATTATAGGCGCTGACCTGTTCAGTTTTGTTCTTGGGTCACAATGGTCTGTTTCGGGACAATATGCAGCAATTCTTGCTCCATGGTTATTATTTGTATTCATTGCATCACCGTTAACAACAATATTTTCAGTACTCGAAAAACAGACCCTGGATTTGACCTTCAATATTCTCATCCTTATCTCCCGGGTCGTTGCCCTGGTTATCGGGGGATTGTACGGGGATCCTTATATGGCGCTGTTGTTGTATTCGGTTACCGGTGTCCTGTTCTGGGGATGGATGAACCTTTACATTGTAAAAATATCGGGCATTTCCTATCGCACAGGTCTTTTTGACTACGTGAGGTTTTTTTTCCTTGCTCTCGTCATAGCAATTCCCTTACTCATCGTAAAACTATTAACATTACCGATCTATATTCTTATTATAACAGCAGGGATCGTCACCATTATCTACTACACAATTGTCATTCTTCAGGATTCATTATTGAAAAATGAGCTTCTTGGGGTCCTTCGGAGATCGAAATTATGGAAGTAGACATCTGTCTTGATAATCCTCGTTTTCCCTGGATTATCGCTGAGGGAAAAAATCTGAAATGCTGGCTGAAAGGGGACCTGTTCCTGCATGATACACTTCTGGATGGACCCGGGATTCTCTCTTTGTTTTCTTCCCTGCCTTTTTCTTCGGGAAAGAATACGGACGCCCTCAACGATCTCACCCTGGGTCTGAATGGTTCTTTTGCGCTTGTGATCGAAGCGCCGGATCACGTCCTGTGCATTGTTGATCGTGTCCGGAGTATTCCACTGTTTTATGGAAAGACCGGCACTCGATTCATCGTATCAGATGATGCGAATGTCATAAAGGACAGGATACAACCACCGTTCAATACCAGCAAT
>JBAVWM010000237.1:0-2713 GCA_049697815.1 Methanoregula sp.
GGCATGGCTGAACGGGCGTGAGCAGACTGCAAGATCAACACTCCTGCTCGAAACCGGTGAGACCCAGAAAAAAATCCTGGAGGCGATCCTGAAACTGCAGCAGATTACAAATACTCTTGCGCAGGCAGAGCAGGCCCCGGAGCTCCACCCGAAACTCAAGAGTATTGCCAAAAATTCCCTCCCCCAGTTTGTAAAGGTTATGAACGCATCGCTCGCAAAGAAACTGCCGGACGAAACCGAGGAGTTCTATCTCGCTGCCGTGGAATGTCTTAAAAGCTGCCTGAACAACATCAGGGGGCAGGGAAGGTATCTCCAGGCTGTCTTTCCGGATGAGATGAAAGCCATCCAGTCAGGTATTGATATCATGGGTCGCGAGGTAAACGGTTTCACCGCATCGCTCGCGCGCTACCGGAAAGAGAAAAACCTTGTCGACACGGCTCTTGCACTGCACACCGCACTGTTGGATATCAACGCGGATATGCAAAAAGCGGAAGAAAAAGACAAGAGGATTACCCTCCGGATAACGGAAATGACGGACAGGATCGCTGCGATTGAAAAAGAACTGCAGGCATTGCCGGGTGATGAGCGGATGGTTGAAGTCAACCTCCTGAAAAAAACAGTGCTGGAGACGGAAAACCGGCGTGATACCGCAATAAGGACCAATGCCGCTCTCTCCATGACAGCATCCCATGTGTTCCGGAAAGCGGAAAAAATTGCCGTCAGACAGAAACGCCCGTCAGAGGTTTCCATCCTGCGGCAGACAATGGAACTCCTGTCCGATCATAGGGTCCCGGATACCAGGGATCTTGCATCAGCACTTGCCGCCGCCTGCCCTGTTACAGAACGCATGATAGCTGCCCAAGAGATTTCCCTGAAAAACAAGGATGAACGCGCTATTTTTTCGGATACACAACAGTTCAGTACCGATATATGTGCCAGCTGTGCCGATCTCGGATTACAGGAAGAAGCCTGCCGGATTGCAGAGGATAACCTGGAATCGCACCCCCTCCTGGTCAGGGCACATTCGCTCGAGCGGGAAAAAGCCCAGCTCGATACCATGCTCGTAAAAGAGAACCAGGCACGTGTCGAACTCAAAGAGTGGCTTGTAAAGACCCGGGAAAAAATCCCCGGACTTTCAGAAGAACTCAGGAAAAAAATCGAGGAAATAGAAGGGGGTAGCGTGCAACTTCAGATGAACGACCAAAGGCTGGCATGAGGGTAGATGCCGGATCTGCTGATATGGTCAGTACGTGTCATGTTCATCCTGATCCGAGAACAGTTCATCGATGCACCCGATGAACCAGCTGAGTGTCTCTGCCATGATGTCCTCGAATCCATTTTTTCATCGAACCTGACACTGTTTTTTTTGGTTACTCGGGCAGTGTCTCCACGAATTCCGTGCTTCCGGGATTTACCGGACATTGGTTCCGGTAAAGTCCCCGAGATCGCACTGGCGGTCAGTGAGATCGTCTGACCCGCCATAGGTATCATGGAGTATCTGCGCTATGACATCCGAGAATGTCATGTTCCCACGTTTGAGGGTGAGAAGCGCCTCATACACCTCAGGATCGATCCGGATCGAACGTCCCTCGCCTGCACGAGGCATAATTACCACTTTGTGGTTACACCATATAAAGATATTGTTTATTTCGGGAAAATACGTGTCTGACTTTATATACAACGCTTCAAGCGTCCATTATTTATCGAGATCGGGATCATTTACCTTTCGTGAGGACGTGCAGGATCCGGCGACGTGCTCATCGTATGACCGGGAGGTGATTCTGATAAAAAAGAACGATGTGTAATCCGTGTACGCGAACTCCGGTATATTCCCATGGCACCCTCCGATGCGAAAGAGGGTAGGGGTATTCAGCGGTACAGCTGCAACTTCGAGTCCGGGACCCTCCAGTGCATTCCTGTTCTCAAGCGGTCTGAACTCCAGGGGCTGCTGTACAATTCCGGAAGGTGTTTTCCTGCAGCAGACATTCTCATGCTGGTGGCCGCAGCACATGTGGATGAGACCCCGTTTTTCGAGCGCATCAAATGCCATGGCTGCGGTATAATGGAAACCGGTAAAAAAATCTCCTGGCTCGTGCGATAGTCGCTGCCAGCACTTGAGCCGGAGCGTCTGGGTGCCCAGTTCCAGCGGCCCGCCATGGACAAAGAGCATCCCCCGGTCAACCCACTCCATGGGCATGGTATCGAAGATGGAGAGAAGGGGGGAATCCCGCAGCTGCTCGTGGCGGTACGTGCTTGCAGCATCGCTCCCGCTCACCAGAAGTCCGTGGAGATAGGCATGATCATGGTTTCCAAGCACCGATACGAGACGGTACTCCCGGGACAGGGTATGGACTTTTTCAAGAGTTTCCTGGGGCCGGTCACCGCGGTGGAGGAGATCGCCCAGATTAATAAGGATATCAACCGGGCCAAACATTTCACGGAAGAAGGGGGACTTAATACATGCTGCAAACGCACCGATTGCAACTGAATCTGCGTGCACGTCGGAAAAGATAACTGCACCCATACCGGTACCAAGAATATTGGTCTTCATTCCCATATAAACCAATGATGCCCCGGGTTATCCCAATGCCGGCAGGCAGGAAAGATATGTTCATGAACAAATGGGTCCAACGTATGTACGGCATATCTGAGTGTCCTGCTCAAGCCTGCAAAAAATTCCTGTCCGAAGAGATCCTCCGGACAACTGCAGGAC
>JBAVWM010000238.1:0-10531 GCA_049697815.1 Methanoregula sp.
GGTCAAAGGCACTCCGTAAGAAGGATTCGATTGCACCTCTATACCCTGCACCCGATGACTTGTTGGAATACTTCGCAACAAAGTCACGGATTTTTGTGCTTGGTGCTTTTGCTGCCATACATTAGTATAGGATGCTGGTAGCAATAAATCTATTTTTCTGTTTCTCGAAGTTCAGAGTATTTCTTTAAAAAACCAGGAGGCTTATTCACCCGGCCTCTCCGGTTCTTTGCCTGCATCAGCTTTCGAAGACCGGATGATCTGCAGGACAATCGAGGCAACCGCTAAGAGCGAAATGCCGATGATCGCATACACGAGCAGACTGAAATTCTCCTTGACAATGGGGAGGCTGCCGAAGAAAAATCCCGTAAGAGCGAATGCGCAGACCCACAGAATGGCTCCGGTGATATTGTACATGAGGAACCAGCGGTAGTTCATCTTTCCCACGCCGGCAAGGAACGGGGCGAATGTCCGGATGAACGGGATGAAGCGGGCGATGACGATGGTGAATCCACCGTATTTCTTAAAATACTCCTGCGTATGGTCCAGGTTCTCCTTTCTCACAAAACTCCACTTCCAGTCAAGGACTTTCATGCCAATGGTGTGCCCGATCCAATAGTTCACTGAATCGCCGATCACCGCGGCAAGGATCAGCAGGAGGATCAGGATCCCGATATTCAGCAGGCCGGCACCTGCCAGCGCACCGGCAACGAAGAGCATGGAGTCACCGGGAAGGTAGGGGAACACCACGAGACCGGTCTCGCAGAAGATGATAACAAAGAGGATCAGGTAGGTCCAGAACCCGTAGGTTGCGATAATCCCCGGCAGGTATTTATCAAAATGCAGAACCATGTCGATGAATAAAAAAGGCAGATCCATCTCCCGGTTATGTTGGCTTTAGCCCTGCATAAATGAATCTGCCATGAAGCCGCCCAGGTCTCCCGCAGCCATCCGGATGCGGCCTTTCTTCTGCAGCCGGAGGCCGGTCCCCGCCGATGCGGCGGGAAGAGAAGGACAAGAACGAAGATCGCTGCGATACGGCCGGGTGACCCCCGAATGGGGGAGGGCGGCTCATTTTTTATTAAAAAATGGAGATCCACCTCACGTCACAACCGCTTTCCGGAACCGCCACCATGCAAAGACGAACATGATTGCGGTAAAGATCACGAGACCGCCAAACGACCATGCAATAACCGTCGGCGTGTACACGTAATGTTTTCCGAGCGCGACAAATTCCGGGCCGATCACAAAGTACCGGATGCCGGTGATCAAGAGCGTCATCGGGTTAAAGACCGAGATGATCTTCAGGAACTCGGGGAACGAGTCGATCGGGTAGAGGGCATTGCTGGCAAAGAAGATTGGCAGGGTGAGGAGCGTGATGACGCCCTGCAGCCCCTCGGGGCTCTCCATGGAGATCGCGATTGCGGCGGAGAGGAACAGGAACCCGAGTGCAAACAGGGCAATAAAGGCAAGGATCCCGGCAATCCCGATGATCGTTTGTAACGGGGTATAGCCGGCAAAGAATTCCGCACCGATCAGGATACCAAAGCCCATGATGATGATCGCCTGGATGAAGGATTTGGTGACGCCGGAAAGGCCGATACCGAAGATGATGTGGTTCCGGTTCATGGGGCTGGCAAGAATCTCCCGCATGAGCCCCCAGTTCTTGTCGAACAGGATCACGATCCCGCCAAAGAGGCTCGTGAACAGGGTCGTCATCGCGATGATCCCGGCGCCCATGAAGGTGAGGTACCCGACAACAGGGACACCGGGAGGTACCGGCATCCCCGCGGTCAGCTGGTCAAAGTTGCTCGACATCGCGATGCCGAAGAAGGCGAGCCAGAGCGCCGGCTGGAGGAGCGAGGAGACAAGGAGCGTCTTGAAACGGACAAAGCGGATCATGTCCCGCCAGTAGATGGTCATGAACCCGTAGGACATCTTATCTCCCTCCGGATTGCACTTCATCCCGGAGCTCTTTACCGGTATAGTAGACGAACACGTCATCCATGGAGGGTTTTTTCAGGTTGATGGTCCCAATCTCGATGCCGGAATTCCGGAGGGTATCGATGATCCCCGGCAGCACCTTGGTCCCGTCCTCGTTGACCATCAGGACAAAACCTCTTGATTTTATTTTGATATCCCGGATTGACGGCTGGCCGTTCAACAGGCGGACGGCTGCTTCATTGTCATTCGTCTCAAGGTAGATGATGTCCCGGCCGAGGGTATTTTTGAGTTCCCACGAGGTACCGGAGATTACGATCTTCCCGTGATCGATGATACTGATCCGGTCGGAGAGGTGGTCTGCCTCGTCCATGTAATGGGTGGTGAGGAAGATGGTTGTCCCTTCATTGTTGACCCCCTTGATATACTCCCACATCCGCATCCGGGTCTGGGGGTCGAGCCCGATGGTGGGTTCATCGAGGAAGAGGACTTTGGGCCGGGTCATCAGCCCGCGGGCGATCTCAAGACGGCGTTTCATGCCGCCGCTCAAGCTCTTGATACGCTCGTCTCTTTTTGCCTCGAGCTGGACCAGCTGCAGGAGCTCATCGATCCGGGCCCTGCGCTCATCATCCGGCATATTGTAGAGCCGGCCGTGGAACTCGAGGATCTCCCAGACCGTCATGTCCCGGTCGAGCGTGATGTCCTGAAAGACAATGCCGATCGATTCCCGGACGCTCTGGGGATCTCTGGTTACATCATATCCCGCAACGGTTGCTTTGCCTTTCTGCAGGGAGAGCAGCGTGATGAGTATATTGATAGCCGTGCTCTTGCCGGCCCCGTTCGGCCCGAGAAACGAGAAGATCTCTCCCTTCTTCACGGAAAAACTGATGTTGTCGACCGCTTTGAAATCCCCATAGCTGTGTTCGAGGTTCTCGACGACGATTATCGCCGGTGCCGGGTCCGCATGTTCCATTATGTGAATATTCCAGAATAACCCTATAAGAATACTGGGATAACGGCAGATTGCATGGTGCAACAACCATCCGCAGTCATGTGCCTTTCGTGCAAAAACCGTTATAATCCTGGTATCCGCCAAAGGGTATTCAATCGCAAGCCCGGCACCGGTGAGCATACGGGGGAGCGTGTCGGGAGCGGTGACGCTGACACCACTGGCGATGGGAGCACACTAAAATATTCCCTTTTATTTTTCCTGCGATGATCCTGCTATAGGTATATGACGGCAAAGAACCAAAGATACCGGAAATGGCACACGAGCCCGAATTCCGTTACAAACAGTGTCTTATCATCCGGAATGATGTCAAGATGAGCTGCGGCAAGCGGTGCGCACAGGCGGGCCACGCATCCATCGGCGCCTATAACGGCGCTGACAAGGACCTCCGGAAGGCCTGGCTCCAGGAAGGCCAGAAGAAAGTGGTCCTCAAGGCAAATGACGAGCGGACGCTCTTTGAGCTCAAGGTGATTGCCGAACGTGCAGGGATCTCGACATCCCTGATCCAGGACGCCGGGATGACCGAGATCCCGCCCGGTACCATCACCGCGCTCGGCCTCGGCCCGGCAAAGAGCGAGGATCTTGACAAGATTACCGGCTCGCTCTCCCTCTTATGAAACCGAGTACGTTTCCGCTCGAACGCGAACTCGGGATCCGCTGGTACGCAAGCGATGCCGAAGGGATCGGCGGCAGGCTCCGGACAACCGCCGAGGATTTCCTGGTCGAAGAGATCCCGCCTGAAAGGAAACAGACAAGCGGGCCGTTCCTGATCTGCCGGCTGACCAAGAGGAACTGGGAGCTCCAGCACGCCGTCAAGGAGATCGCAAAGCGCCTCGGCATCAGCCACCGCCGGATTGGCTGGGCAGGGACAAAAGACCGCAACGCGGTCACAACGCAGTGGATCTCCCTCTATAATGTCACACCGGAACAGGTGGCAGCGCTTTACCTGAAGGATATCACGCTTGAACCGCTCACCCGGTCAAACGAGGGACTGTCGCTCGGCGACCTTCTGGGGAACCGTTTTGCTATCGTCATCCGGGACCCGGATCCGGCTGACCTTGCCGGCCGGGTACGCAGTGTTTCGGAAACGGTTGCAGCAGCCGGGGTGCCCAATTATTTCGGGCTCCAGCGGTTCGGGGCAGTCCGCCCGGTGACCCACCGCGTGGGGGAATGGATCCTGAAAGGAGATTACGAGCAGGCTGTCCTTACCTATGTCGGCATGGAATTTCCCGGTGAGCCTGGGGAGACCCGGGCAATCCGTGCAGCGTTCAGGGCAACACGGGACCCCGTTTCTGCACTGCACGCCCTGCCGGTCCAGATGAATTTCGAGCGGGCCATGCTCCACCATCTTGCGGAGTGCCCGGACGACTATGCGGGAGCGCTGCAGGTCCTGCCCCCGAAACTGCTCTCCATGTTCGTCTCGGCATTCCAGTCGTACCTGTTCAACCTCGCCCTGAGCCGGAGGATTGACGACGGGTATACCCTTGATGACCCGCAGCCGGGCGACCGGCTCCTGTTTGTCAACGGGCGCACAGATACCGTGACAACGGCAAACAGCGGCGCGGTAAAAATCCACCTGAAGCGGGGACGGTGCACTATCGCCCTCTTCATGCCGGGAAAAGAGAAGTTTGAGGCAAAAACACCCGGCGAGCAGGCAACCGAAGCACTTCTTTTAGAGTATTGCATCTCGCCAGAAGATTTTGCCCGGGCATCTGTATTTGTGCGGACAAAATACGAAGGCGCGTGGCGGCCCGTTGCACTGAAAACGGAGATCCAGTCAGCGATCGGGGAGGGAAGCCTGCACCTCAGGTTCACCCTGCCCCCGGGCCACTATGCCACAACGGTATGCCGGGAGTTCATGAAGGCAGACCCGGAAAGGATGATTTAGACCGGGACTGTGCCAGTTTCTTTGCCCCCGCGATCGCATCGTTCAGGTTGCCGAGTTCATCGATCACATTGATCTTCAAGGCATCGGCCCCGCGGATAACCCTCCCGTCCTCGATATCGGAACGGGCAATCACCCGCTGGGTCGTCACATCGGTTATGAAATTTTCAAAACTCTCGCTTACAATCTGCTGGGCATATGCCTGCTCATCGTCACTTATCGGCCGGGCAGTAGAGCCCATGTCCTTTTTGCTGCCGGACTTAATGACGGTGAGATTATAGCCCTCTTTTTCCATCCAATTGCTGATGTCCGAGAACTTCCAGATAACACCGACGCCGGCAGTGAACGTGTCCGGGTTTGCATAGATCCTGTCTGCATGGGCACTCACGTAGTACGCAGCCGAGGTCCCCATGTCGCCCATGGACACGACGACCGGCTTCTTAGTCTTCGCATATTCGAGGTCGCCGATGATCTCCTGTGCTGCAGCCGGTGTTCCTCCCGGGCTGTTCACGCGCAGGACAATCGCCTCCACCATCGGATCGTCAGCAGCTTCGCGCAATTCTCTGCCTACTACCTCGCTGCCGATGTATTCGCTGTCATAGGCCTCCCCGGTGACCATCGAGCCCTCCATGCGGATGACGGATACGCCCTGGGTTTCCGGGTGCGAAAGGAAATAATAGGCAACTGAGACTCCGCATATCAGGAGAAGCCCCACCACGATGATCAGGAACCATTTGAATCCGGTGCTGGACCGGTTTGACGCCGGCGGTGCTGGTACAGGTTGAGCCCGGGGAACAGGAGGACTTGGGGCTGCTGGCGGAACGGGCAACGCAGCTTCTGCGGGTACAGGATTCCCGACCGGTGCTTCGGGCTCAGCGGACACTGACGGTTCGGAAATTGCTGCAGGTTCAGGTGCCTGCGGTAGCGGTATTTCGTTCCCGTTCATATATCAGGCCCCGCTGTACAGGACGTCGAACTCGGAGACGAGATTGCTGCCGCACATATAATATTTTTTTAAGGTCAGACGGATCATCTGGTCTTCCGTATCGATATGCATGCCCCCGACAAGGGATGGCGTGTCGGAACCCCCGACAATGAATGGCAGGTGGATCAGACGGATCTCGTCCACGAGCTGGTCGTGCAGCATGTGCCAGTTCAGGGTCGGGCCGCCTTCGATCATCAGCTTCTTCACGCCGAATTTTTCCCTGAGGATCTTCATGAGCAGCGGGAGTTCGACATGCTTTTTGCCGGCAACAATGACATGGGCCCCTTTCTTTCTGATCGCATCAACCCTGTCCGCCGGTTCAGCCTCGCAGACAGCGATCGCGGTCGGGGCATCATTTTTCAGTACGTTTGCCTCGGGCGGGAGGTCTGCCATGCTGCACGGGATGACCCGGAGCGGGCTTTTTCCCTTAACGTACCTGACCGTGAGGAATGAGTTATCGATACGGATGGTGTTGGCGCCTACCATGATGGCGTCATAGGCAGCCCGGGTCTCGTGGAGTAAAATCTCGGTCTCGTGCGCCATGTATTTCATCAGGATCTTTGAGGAAGCACCCTTTTTCAGGGTGAGTTTTCCGTCTGCCGTTATCTCTGACATCATCAGGACATGCGGCCGGTCGGTTTTTTGTGTCATTGGTTTTCTTCTCACCGGTATCATTGGATGGGGGATATAAATAAAGTGATGATAGCGGAGGTCAATCGCCGGGCTCATGCGGGCTCATCTCTCCAGAAAGGCAACTATTAATGGATCGTATACCCATGAATTGAGGTATGAACATTACTGCATTCCGGCCAAGGTTCGTCAAATACCTTGAGCCGGTCGCAGATGTCTGTGTCAGGCTCAGGATCACTCCCAACCAGATCTCGCTTCTGGCTCTCATCGCCGGCTGCGTCTGTGCCTTTTTATTTTTCAAACGCGAGTTTTTACTGGGCAGTCTGGCGCTGCTCGTATCGGCAATTTTCGATCTGATCGATGGAAGCGTTGCCCGCAAGACGAATGCTCACACGAACTTCGGTGCGGTCTTTGACTGGATTGTGGACAAGTACGTGGATGCGATCGCTTTTCTGGGTATTGGTCTGTCCGGTATCCCGATCGTCAGCCAGCTCCTGCCAATCTCTCCGGTTGCGGATTTTGCCGTTGTCGCTGTCGCGATCATCGGGTCGCTTATGAATACGTTCATCAAGCCGGTTGTCTATGCCGAGATCGGGTACCGGGAAAAAGTTGAAGGCAAGATCGATGATCCTCTCGAAGGGGTGGGATTTTTCGGGCGGCCCGAGACGTTCCTTGTCCTGATCCTTGGCGGGATCTCCGGTTTTATCTGGGTATCGGTCATTATCATCGCGGTCTGCACGAACCTGTCCGCGATGCAGAGGATCATCTATCTTTACCGAACGCTCTCCTGATTTCTCCGGTATACATCCGGTAGAGGTCATCGGCAAAATCTCCCAGTTTCGGGATGATGGTAAAGAGCCCGTAGGCGATTATGACGAGAATGATGAGGGCAGTGAGCTCTGCTATGATATTGTGCGCCCAGAAAAAACTCTCGTACCCGATCTCACCATTGCTCGCGATCTCCGGCCAGTACGGGAACCACTGCTCCGTGTAGGCCATGATGACAAACGCGTTCCGGAGCAGGTTGAGGAAATAGATGGTCGGGACGATGAGGAGGAAGGCGAGAATTTTCTGCTTTGTAGTTGTCGGGACCGCAGCAGCAACGCCAAGCATGATCGCGATGCTCTGGATGCCGGTGCACCCGAGAATGATCTCGACCCGGTAACCGTTCCGGGTTATAATATTCCAGTCCGCGAGGCTCACGCTGAACTGGAGCAGGTCGAGCACCCAGAGGATCTGCCCGACCACCACGCCGATGAGCCAGTCACTTAATGCCGGAATGTACTCGAACGGAGCGTAGATGATGAACGCGACCGCTGCAGCCCGTGACAGGTTCAGGGCACGCTCGTCCTCTTTCAGGAGATATTTGGCCGTGATGAACAGGAACGGTACCGAGAGTGCCGCCATCATCGGATACAGGAGATTGTTCTCCGCGAAATAATAGTCAAGGTTGGCAAAGAGGGAGAGGACTATGAATGTCCAGCCGACAATGGCTGCATATTTCCTGTGGCGACCGGGCACGAGGAACGCAAGGAATCCGAGACAGGACAGCAGCACCAGGTACTCGATCATTACAGACTTATTCTCCTGTTACCAAAAAAAGGATTCCGAAAGTACACATCCGGCATCGTCTGATTGTTCCGGTGCAGATCTGGCGAGATGGTGGGATTTTAAAATCATAAGAAAGCTTACAGAGGAAAAAATGACAATCCGGCTCCCGGATAAGAGAGTTAATCTTGTATCATCACGCATAGTAGAGCGATGTTTTGTCCTGAATGTAAAACCATGTTAATATCGTCTGCAGGCCAGTTGAAGTGCCGGAAATGCGGGTATATCCGGAAGATCGACGATACTGACCAGATGACGCGCATGGTACACCGGAGTGAGAACGAGATTATGATCGTGGATGATGAGGATGATAAAGTAAAGACCATGCCTACCATCCAGATCAAGTGCCCCAAGTGCGAGAACAATCTTGCAATCTGGTGGCTCCGCCAGCTCAGGGCTGCAGACGAGAGCGAGGTTCGGTTTTTCCGGTGCACGGAGTGCGGGCACACCTGGCGCCAATATGATTGATACGGTCTCCTTTTTTTAATACTCTTTTGACCCTTTTCTTTTCATTCCCTTTCTGGTTTTACGTTTTTTGGGAAGATGGCACCGGAGGAAATCACAACTCTTAATTTCCATTACACATTATTAATAGTGTTAAATCGGGGTTTTACATGGCAGAAAATTTTGACGTCAGATTTACCGAGAAGTATTACACGCCCGATCCCTCCTACCGGCAGAACAGCTGGATAGGCGACTACCAGAAGGCGTATGAGAAATTCCAAAAAGATCCCGATGGGTTCTGGGACCGGATTGCCCAGGAACTGCACTGGTTCTCGCCGTACTCAAAGGTGAAGGAATGGAACTACCCCTATGCACGCTGGTTCGTTGATGGTAAGACCAATATTACTTACAACTGCCTTGACCGCAATGTGCAGAATGGCCGCCGGAACAAGGTGGCTCTGATCTGGAAAGGCGAGGATGACACCGAGCGGATCTATACCTACCGCCAGCTCCTGCGTGAAGTCATGCGGGTGGCCAACGGCCTGAAAAAGCTGGGTGTTGAGAAGGGAGACCGTGTCTGTATCTATATGCCGATGGTCCCGGAGCAGATCATCTCCATGCTCGCGTGCGCCCGGATCGGGGCGATCCATAGTGTCGTATTTGGCGGTTTTGGTGCAACAGCGCTCAACAACCGCATCACGGGTGCTGAGGCAAAGGTCGTTATAACGGCCGATGTCACGTACCGGCGCGGCAAATCTATCCCGTACAAGCAGACTGTTGAGGAAGCGATTATCAATGCACCGAGCGTGGAACATATCGTTGTCCTGCGGCGGGAACGTGACCAGCCGGTCGAGATCCACAAAGAGATGGAGGTAGATTTCCATGACATGATCGAGGACGCGGAACCGGATTGCGAACCCGAGGTCATGGATGCCGAAGACCCGCTTTTTATCCTGTACACGAGCGGTTCCACCGGTGCCCCCAAGGGGATTGTCCACACCTGCGGCGGGTACATGGTCGGCACGTATTACACCACCAAGACCGTGTTCGATATCAAGGACAACGATGTCTACTGGTGCACGGCCGATCCCGGCTGGATTACCGGGCATTCGTACGTTGTCTATGGTCCGCTCGCACTGGGTGCTACCATCATCATCACGGAAGGCACGCCGGATTACCCGGACCCGGGAACATACTGGCGGATGGTGGAAGAGTTTGGGGTCACGATCCTCTACACCGCCCCGACCGCCATCCGCATGTTCATGAAACTTGGCGAGCAGTGGCCGAATACGTATAACCTCAGTACCCTGAGAATCCTGGGATCGGTCGGCGAGCCGCTGAACCCGGAAGCGTTTGAGTGGTACTACCGCGTGATAGGGAAGAACCGGTGCCCGATTGTTGATACCTGGTGGCAGACTGAGACCGGTATGCAGATGGTCACGACCATGATCGGCGAGCGGATGTACCCGGGTTTTGCCGGCAAGGGCATCCCCGGCGTTGTTGTCGATGTGGTGGACAAGAACGGGAAATCTGTTATGCCGGGCACCGGGGGTTTCCTCGCAATCCGGGAACCATGGCCATCGATGCTGCGCACGGTCTACAAGGATGATGAACGGTACCGGAAATACTGGAACACGATTCCGGGCTGGTACGCTGTCGGCGATCTTGCCGTGAAGAACAAGGAGGGATACATCATGGTCCTGGGCCGGTCTGATGATCTCATCGTTGTTGCCGGTCACAACATCGGGACGGCCGAGGTAGAAAGTGCGCTGGTGTCGCACAAGGCTGTTGCCGAGGCGGCGGTCATCGGGAAACCGGATCCGATGAAAGGAAATGTCATCAAGGCATTCGTTATCCTCCGCGTAGGTCACACGGGAAGCGACAAGCTGAAAAACGAGCTCCTGCATCATGTGCGGATCACGCTCGGGCCGATCGCGATGCCTTCGGAAATAGAATTTGTCGCCACCCTGCCAAAGACCCGCAGCGGCAAGATCATGCGGCGGGTGCTGAAAGCCAAAGAGTTGGGCATGGA
>JBAVWM010000239.1:0-2781 GCA_049697815.1 Methanoregula sp.
GTTGACATATGATTCTCCTGAATCAGCATGGGTTCTCCAATCCTAAAATCTTTGTCGATGACCCTGCGTATTCTTACAATTCCCTTGAATTATCGCATTGCCCGGGTTCCTCCCGTCAATCGCCTGCGGTAAGGGTGCCCACATTCTCACCATCCTGACCCGACGTAGCCATTCGATGTACCGGCGTAAGCCAGTTCCGGAAAACCGCCCTTCCTTTCCGGAAACGTCCTCAAGGTCATCGAAAAGACGAGCTTTCATCAGTACTGTCCTATACTCTCCCCTAAAAAATTCAGACATTTCACGACGAAGAATTCTGGAGATCCGAACGGTAAAAACCGCTTACACTCCTGCATTTTCGCGTTACTATCCTGTAAAATCCCAGAAAAGGGGGAATCGGAGCCCTATACGAGCTCCTTTGGTTACTCTCTTCCATCCTCATGGGGAGAGCATCCCACCGACGGAACGGGAGAGTGTTTTTTGACTTCCGATGTAGATCCCCCGGCAGGCACCTCCAGCCATTAAAAAAAAAACGGAAGATTTGCATGGAACCGGAACACAGCAAACAGGTTTTCTCCAGAGCCATTTTCATGCAGGCTTCGAGGGAAAAACCGTGCCTCACATTCCCTCAAAACTCCCTTCTCCCCGGCCGCTGCTTCATGATCCCCATCCAGCGTTCCGGGTCTTCGAGCGGGACAAACCCGCACGTACCATAGAGCCCGTGGGCATCGCTCGTCTTCAGCAGCCACTGGTACACATGCCGGAGATCCGGGTGGGAGACCGCGTACCGGACCATTGCCTGACCGATACCCTGGCGGCGATAGTCTTCCGCCACAATCACATCAAGGAGGTAAGCAAACCGGGTCCTGTCAGAAATGACACGGCAGAACCCCACCTGCCTTCCGTTTTTGGCAAAGGCACCGACAACGAGTGCGGAATTTTTGATGCCCGCGGCAATCTCGTTCTTCGTGATGCCGGGGCTCCAGTACGTTGTCGAGAGCATGGCATGGATATCATCCATACGAAGCAGTCTGGGATCTGATGAGAGTTCGGTATTCATGGTCCGTGATCTTTTTTATCACCGGCAGGAGTTAAAAGATATCACGGGTGTTTGAGATAACGGATGCATGCGACCTGCCAAAGGGCACGTCTATCCGATAAATGCCCCGGCACAAATCCCTCCCGCGTAGAGCACCATCGCCACGTGGAAGAGCGGCAGTACTTTCAGCGCTGCGTCGGCTGTCTTGTACTTTAAGATTACGATATTTGCGATGACGAGCAGGAGGAGCCCGGCACAGATGCCGGCCTGGGCAACCGGTCCCAGCCGGGTGATAAAAAGGGACGCCATCATGGCGTGGATGACGGTGAACCCGGCAATCCAGTAGCAGGTCAGTTCCGCATCGTAGATGGTCGGAATCGTGCGCAATCCCCGGGCACGGTCGTTGGCCTCGTCAATCAGGTCGTTTACGCCGAGATGTGCTATGGCAAACGGGTAGAAGAAGATAAAGTACAGGAATGCCGTCGTGTCCGGGCTGCCGGTGCACAGGTACCCGGCAACCGGGAAGAGGGCAAAGTCCGTCCTGCCGATGAGCTGGGGGAACGGGAATACCTGCGGAATCCGCTTCTCGTACTGGTAGAACACCTCGATCATGTAGCAGTAGAGCATCATGAGCAGCACGTACACCGAATGGGGGTAGGGCAGCGTCAGGATAAGCAGTGCAGCAATCCCCGCAAGTCCCAGGAACAGCAGGAGCGCATGTGCCGGCGGGATAAGTCCGGCCGGGAGGGGACGGGTGCCAAAGAGCCGCCAGTACTTTGTCAGCCTGCCCTGCTCCACGTCTTTCTTGTCAAGGTCCCGGTCAATGTAATCGTTCAGCACCAGCCCGGCCTCGAACCCGAAGAAACCGATCAGGGCGACTTTTGCAAGCACGAGCCACGAGAAGCCGCCGTAGGTCATGGTCGCAAGGAGGTACCCGGAGCTGAACAGGAGCGGCCAGGCAAAGAAAAACTGCAGCCTCATGAGGTCGATGTATGCCCGCAGGGTTGCATTCATCACCTCATGGTTCGCGCTTCTCCCTATTTCACCCTTTCACAACGCGGAGCTGCACGAGTGGATCCAAAAACCCCTTTATCACCTCAGCCATCCAAGAGAGAGGGATGGTTTCATTTTTTATCCGGGCAGAACGTCCCGAAGATATCGACGCTATTTTTGAGGTCAATTACCAGGCATTCGCGCAGGATGGCGAGGCACGGCTCGTAAGTGCCCTCCGCCATGACGGGGACTACCTGCAGGAACTCTCGCTTGTGGCGGTTTCCGGCGACAGAATTATCGGGCATATCCTTTTTCCCCCGATCACCATAGTCTCGGATACCGCGGAGACCAAAGCGCTCGCCCTTGCTCCCCTTTCCGTCCACCAGGACTACCAGTGCATCGGTATCGGTACGGCGCTCATCGAGGAAGGGCTGAAGGAATGCCAGCGGCTCGGGCACCGGATCGTGATCGTTGTCGGTCACCCGTTGTATTACCCGAAGTTCGGGTTCACCGCTGCACGTGACTTCAGGATCAACGCCCCGTTCCCCTGCCCGGATGAAGCCTTCATGGCGCTGCCGCTGACAAGCGGTGCACTCGACGGTATTTCCGGCACGGTCCGGTACCCCCTTGCGTTCGATGCAACGGGCGCCCACACGTCCTAGCCGGTTACCGGCACCGTGTCATCCTTCATACACCCTTATACCTTTGTCCGCCAACCTACCATGCGACATGGTGAGCGGTTCCCAACCCCC
>JBAVWM010000240.1:0-6626 GCA_049697815.1 Methanoregula sp.
CCTCAACAACGATAGCAACAGAGGACCGGTTCAGGAAAAGATGAAAATCAATACCGTAAAAATCACATTGCACCCCGCCCCCGGGGGGACTCGTTGGCGCAAGAGGGGGATATCAGCTTGGCTGAAAAAATAAGTTTCCTGCAGAATCAAAAACCTGCAGCGGATCTCTCTTTGGATCTCTTTATGCGGGCGGTTTCCGGGCGTGTGTACAGACGAGAACTGCAATGACAACCGCAGAAATACCGGCAACAGCCGGCACCGGTGATGGCTGTGTTGTCGCAGCAAGGGGCGGGGCTCCCGCAGTTGACGGGATTGTCGTCTGCAGCTGGCTCGTTGTCAGTGGCAGGGTTGTGGTGGAAGGAAGGAGGGTTGAACGGGGGATGTCCCCGCTCAGATCCGGAGGTACGAGCGTATTGTCAAGGGCATAGGCATGAGCATAGGCGTCCTGTGCCTCAGCAATCCTCCCCAGTGCGCGAAGGGCATTGCCTTTATTGTACCATGCAATCGAGTGGACCGTGCTCAGGTTGCCTTCAACTGCGAGAGCAGCATCGGCGGAAGTGATCGCTTCATCATACCGGTGCAGCATGACAAGAATTCCCGCCCGGTTGGACTGGATGACACCAGTCAGTGATGTCACATTCATGGCCAGCGCCTTATCAGCTGCATCAAGCGCTTCCTGGTACTTCCCCGCATTGGCCAGGTCAACACTGTTCGAGTACAATGCACCTGCAGCATTGAAAGATTCCTGTGAATCTGCAGCTGCACCAGGAACTGCTGCCATTACCACAACCAGCACGGCTATCAGGATACCATGAATTTTCATACGGGATCTCCAGAAACAATTTCGTGTTCTGTCCCTATAAAAATGGTGGGAAAAGGAAGGAACTATTTCCTCTGCCGGGCTGCACACACAAGAGCTATCCCAAGACCAGTCAGAACAACCCAGAAAGGCAGCGGAGCATAGGTTGTTTTCGTCGGGACGGTTGTCCGGTTGGCGGGCGTGGTGGCATACGTCAGGGTGGCCGCAGGAGTACCAGCCGGGGAGAGCGTTGTGGTAACGGAAGGAGTGGATTCCGGGGTTGTGACGGCCGTCCCGGGTGTAGATTCCGGTTTGATAAATGTAACGGAAGCCGATGCACTGAGCAGGCCTTTCATGTTTTCCGGAGGGTTGCCCGCATACATTTCCTGCATATGATTGAGGTTCTGGTTTACGGTGACAGTGTACGTTCCGGGAGGAGAGATCAGATCGCCCTGTTTATTCCGGGATGTACGATTCCAGAAACTCCCGTCTTTCCAGAAGTAGGGGGATGCAGAGATGATTGGATTCTTTTCCAGGATAACGGAGTGGAAATCTTCCCTGCCGTAACTTCCCGAGTACACGGAAGAGAGTACTTTGTTCCCGGGATCAGTCAGGGAAATAGTATAAAATGAATCAAGAGGGGTCATATCGGGACGGTACCGCAACTGCAGGGCCTTATCCAGATTCGTGTCTATCCGGTAAGTGATGTTTTCCGTAAGGGGAATCGTTTTACCGGTGACATCCACATCATTGTCCAGATCCCAGAAACGTACCGAAAGCTCGGGCTGGACTACGTCGAAGACCGGACGAAGGGGTTTTTTGCCCTCACAATACCAGGTCCCGGTATATCCGGAAAAAATTTCAGGGCTGATCGTGTAGCTGAAAGCGATATTGGAATCATCAAGGGTTTTTATTACGGTGACGTTCTTTGCCGGGGGGGCATCGGTATCCGTACCGTTCGCCCACCAGGCAATGACGCGGCAGCCCTGGAGCCCGGAAGATATATCAAGGTTCTGTTCGCCGATGTAGACCGGTGCGCCGGCAGAAATTTTCGTGAGACTCCCGGCAGCGGGGGATATAACTGCCAGGATCACGACAACCGCGAGAAAAAAATAGTTTGCATACATGAAAAGTAATTTCAAAACCCTTATGATAAAGATTATGACATTCATTACAAGAAGCACAAAACCCATAACTCGTAGTACACCGGTTTTTTCCGGTACGTCCGGGTGCTTAAAATTAAGGGTTCCCGCCATGCGGGCGTGATGACCATGGATGATACCCACACGATCTGGATTGAAAAATACCGGCCTGCCGTTCTTGCGGATATTGTAGGGCAGGACGAGATAGTGGAGCGGTTGTCGTCCTATGTAAAAACCGGCAACCTTCCCCACCTCCTCTTTACCGGGAGCGCCGGGGTAGGCAAGACAACCGCAGCAGTCGCGCTGGCAAAGGAATTTTTTAAGGATTCATGGCAGATGAATTTCCGGGAACTGAATGCCTCGGACGAGCGCGGGATCGATGTTGTCCGCACCCAGATCAAGCAGTTCGCACGGACAAACCCGCTTGGCGATGCCAGCTTCAAGATCCTCTTTCTGGACGAGGCTGACGCACTCACCACCGATGCGCAGGCTGCACTCAGGCGGACTATGGAGAGTTATGCCCAGACCTGCAGGTTCATCCTCTCCTGCAACTATTCCTCGAAGATCATCGATCCCATCCAGAGCAGGTGCGCGATATACCGGTTCAAACCGCTGGGTGCCGGTGCGATAAAAGAGGAGATCTCCCATATTGCCGCTCAGGAAAACCTGAGCGTAACCGAAGCAGCGATGGATGCGATTGTCTATGTCGCACAGGGAGACATGCGCAAAGCGATCAATGCCCTGCAGGGAGCTGCCATTATCCGGAGTGCGATTGACGAGAAGATGGTCTACGCCATCACCTCAACGGCTCGCCCCGACGAGATCAACGACCTCCTTGCCCGGTCGCTGTGTGGGGACTTCGACGGGGCTGAATCCGTCCTTGCCTATCTCCTCCATGAACGTGGTATCGCCCCGGGCGAGCTGATCAACCAGTGTTACCGGACGATTCTTTCCATGGATATCGACCGGAAACTCAAGGTCCGGCTCATCGATCATCTCGGCGAGACGGATTTCCGCCTCTCCGAAGGGGCAAACAGCGATATCCAGCTGGAAGCCCTGATCGCCCGTTTTGTCGTATCATCAGAAAAACGTGAGAACTGACCATGGAAAAAGAACAAGGTCACGATACGGACAGAACCGCAGACTGGAGCCGGCTCCTTAAGAACCGGTACAAGAAACAACTGGGCGAGATTTCCCGCGAATACCCGCACAAGCGGTCGCTCTCCATCGATTACCGGGATATCGAACGGTTCGGGAAGGTCGGCATTTCCCTTGCGGACGAACTTCTCGAGAATCCCGGGGCAGTTCTTGAGGATGTCGAGGCAGCGATCATAAACGACCAGCTGATAAGGACAAAAGACGGCAAGGAACTGCCCAAGGGGGGGATCAATATCCGGTTCACCAACCTCCCGAGGAAAACCGGTATCCGTAATATCCGGTCCGATGACATCAACACGTTCCTCTCCGTTGAAGGGATCCTGCGGAAGACAACGGAGGTCCGGCCGCGGATCGTTGAGGCGATTTTCCGCTGCCCTGCGGGCCATCGTACTACCAAGATACAGAAATACGGGAAGTTTATCGAGCCCGAAGGGTGTGCAACGGACGGCTGCACGTTCAAGAAGCTCGAACTGATGCCGAAGCTCTCCAAATTTGTCGATTCCCAGAAACTCCGGATCCAGGAATCACCGGAAGGTCTCCGCGGGGGCGAACAGCCCCAGACACTGGACGTTGATGTTACTGATGATCTCTCGGGAAAGGTTTCCCCGGGAGACCGGGTGATCATCAACGGCATTCTCCGGTCCATGCAGCGGATTGTCAGGGGGGAGAAGAGCACGGTCTTTGACATTTTCCTCGAATGCAACTCCATCGAAATTGCTGAAAAAGAGTTCGAGGAGGTCGAGATCGATGAAAAATCCGAGGACGAGATCCAGACATTAAGCAGGGATCCGATGATTTACCGGATGATCACGCACTCGATCGCACCCACGATTTACGGGAGCGAGGACGTGAAGCAGGCCATTGCCCTCCAGCTCTTCGGGGGTATTGCAAAAGAAATGCCGGACGGGAGCCACCTGCGTGGGGATATCCACGTCCTCCTCATCGGGGACCCGGGCATTGCAAAAAGCCAGTTATTGCGGTATGTTGTCAAGCTCTCGCCGCGGGCAATCTACACGAGCGGGCAGTCCTCCACCGCTGCGGGCCTTACCGCAACCGCGGTCAAGGACGAGTTCGGAGAAGGCCGGTGGACGCTGGAGGCCGGGGCGCTGGTCCTCGCCGACATGGGGGTTGCAGCAGTCGATGAGATGGACAAAATGGAGAAAGGGGACCGCTCTGCGCTTCACGAGGCTATGGAACAGCAGTCCATCAGCGTGGCGAAAGCGGGCATAACCGCAACGCTCAAATCGCGCTGTGCCCTCCTCGGTGCGGCAAACCCGAAATATGGCAGGTTCGATATGTTTGGCGATATCTCCGACCAGATCAATATGCCGCCCTCCCTCCTGTCCCGGTTCGACCTTATCTTCATCATGACCGACCAGCCGGAACAGAAGAGGGATCTCGCCATTGCCGAACATATCCTCAAGGCGCACAGCACCGGCGAACTCATCGCACAGCATAAAAAAACCCCTATCCCCGGCGTTACCGATGAATACATCCAGGAGCAGCTCAAGCCCGTGATGCCGGATATCGAGCCTTCCCTGTTCCGGAAATATGTTGCCTATGCAAAACGGTCATGCTACCCGATGCTCACTCCCGGGGCAAAGGAGGCGCTGGTGAATTATTACCTGAAACTGAGGGGGATTGCAGAACCCAACAAGCCGGTCCCTGTAACCGCGCGCCAGCTGGAGGCGCTGGTCCGGCTTGCAGAGGCAAGCGCCCGCATCCGGTTGTCGAACTCCATCGAGCAGGGCGATGCCGAACGGGTCATCCATATCGTCGATGCCTGCCTGCGCCAGATCGCGTACGATGCACGGACCGGAACCTTCGATATCGACAAGGTGGTGACCGGGATCTCCAAGGAGAAACGGGACATTGTCCGGGTCATCAAGGATGCCATCCGCGAGATCGGCGGGGAAGGGAGACGTGCCAGCATCGACCAGGTGATCGACACGGTCAGCGGGAAAGGCTTCGCGCGGGAAAAAGTGAAGGAAGGTATCGATATGCTGCTCCGGCACGGTGAGGCCATGGAGCCCAAGAGCGGTATCATCCAGTTGATCTAAAAGGAGAAACCATGACAAGCGACCGTGAACAGGCAGTTTTCGAAGCAGGGATCAAGCTGGGGGCGCTCTATCACCAGTGGGTGGGCACCCCTCTTTCCCGGGAATCGGCAGCAAGTGTTGAGGCAGCTATTGAGAAGGCCGTGATCCTCCAGCCGTTTGTTGAAGAGATTACCGTGAACCTGGACCGCACCCTCATGGCGGAAAACAGGTTCGGGTACAGCGAGCTCTCGGGACTCATGTTCGATGTCGGGATTGTGACCCGCGTGGGGTTCTCCTACTGCCGTGCCCGCCTTGCACCGGAGAAGGGGTACCCGTTCATGAAGGTTGTGGAGTTACGTGAGATCCCCGGCATATCCCGTCACTGACGACCATATCCATATCGACCCGGTCAATGGCAGGGGCCTTGCTGCTGCAGAGGATTTTTTGCGCGCCGGGGGAACGCACCTTTTCCTGGTATCCAAGCCGTCCTGGTCGCTTGCCGTGCACCCTTCGTGCGGGGCGGATTATGCACAGGTCTTTGACGAGACGCTCCGGGTTGCAGAGATGATCCGGGGGACCGGGCTTGAGGTATTTCCGGTGCTGGGCGTGCACCCCGCAGAGATCAGCCGGCTCATGGAGCGGATGACTCTTGCAGAAGCAGTCGCCGTCATGAAAGCCGGGCTTGACTGTGCTGCCACCTATGTGCGGGAAGGAAAAGCGGTTGCCCTCAAGAGCGGCCGGCCCCATTATGCAGTGAACCCGGAACTGCTGGCAGCTTCCAACGAAGTCCTTGCCCATGCCCTGCACCTGGCTGCCGGATGTTCCTGCGCCCTCCAGATCCATGCCGAGACCGGCCCGTGTGACGATGTCGTGGCAATGGCAGAGGCAGCCCATATGCCGGTGGAGCGGGTGGTGAAGCATTACGGCTCACCCGACACCCCCCTGCACCCGTCGCTGATTGCAAAGCACGAATCCATTCCTCAACTGATCCGGGAGCATCGATCCTTCACCATGGAGAGCGATTACATGGACGAGAATTCCCGGCCTGGTGCGGTAATAGGCCCCAAGTCAGTACCCCGGTATACCGCCAAGCTCGTTGATTCCGGGCAGATGACCGTGGAGGACTGTTTCTTTGTACATAAGGAAACGGTTGAGCGGGTGTACGGGGTGACGGTGGAACTTAAATAACATTTTTTACTGTTTGTATTTCGAAGTCGTATCATGAAAATAATAGTTATATGAGACCTCCCCGCCTCAGGGCCCCTTCGGGGCACGACGGGGCCAGGAGGTTTTCTATTTTTTGATCCAGAGTGTAATTACCATTGAGTTTCTGTCCAAAAGAGTTCAACCAGACCGAACCGCCACGGGGGCGCCCGTCGGGGGCGGCTGTATTCATCCTAAAGGAGATAGAAACAAATTCCTGTATCTTTTTGGAATGAGCATAAATTATCGTTAAGGAATTAATCTCATCACCGTTGGTATGATTCC
>JBAVWM010000241.1:0-5493 GCA_049697815.1 Methanoregula sp.
TCTGGCTTGCACCCGCAGGGATTCGCCGTTTCATCGTATCCTGTTTGTAAACGCTCAGCGGGTTACTCGCATGGGGACCATGCTTCTTGCCTTTCGGCTCAACCGCGTCATGACTGAAAACAGGCCGTGTCGTTTCTGTTCCATTGCCGTGACTCTCGCCACCCGTACTTGCGTACGGCTGCGTGCCCGGGGGGTGGGGGGACTTTCCTCAGCGACTGTTGCGTCACCGTCGGCCGCTCTCTCCCTCTCACATAGTACAAGGACATACAAGAAGATAAGCGCAGCGCAAACGTGCACATCTGCCGGTGACAGATCCGCGGGGTTCGATAGATTGTTAAAGATGAGCACGCTAAGACAGTCACAAGCAAGGGGAATGGTGTCATGCAGTTACTTACGGACGATGAGGGTGCCATGGCGGTCCGCTCTGCACGCGCGGCCATCGAACACGCAGTAGTAAAACGACCGCAAGTCTCCGAAAATCTGACTCATGTTTTTGGCGAGAAACGAGGGGTTTTTGTCACGCTGACGAAAAGCGGCAGCCTCCGCGGATGTATCGGTTTCCCGTACCCGGTAATGCCGCTTGGCGAAGCGATTGGCCATGCCGCAGGGGCAGCCGCACGGGAAGACCCCCGGTTCCCCCCGGTGACAAAGGATGAGCTGGCAGCCATCTCACTCGAAGTAACGATCCTTACGGTTCCCGAGCCGCTTGAAGGAGAGCCGATAAAACGACCGCAGCGGGTGATAGTGGGAAAACACGGTCTGATCGTTCGGGGCATGGGCACGAGCGGTCTTTTACTCCCTCAGGTGGCGACCGAGTATGGCTGGGATGCAAAGACGTTTCTTGACCATACCTGTATGAAGGCCGGGCTTTCGGAGCGGTGCTGGACCAGTAAAAATGTCGAGATCCTTACATTTGAAGGACAGATCTTTTCCGAGCATAAACTACCCGCACAGGAGTAACCGTTTAACCTGATTGCAGCGTATAGAATAGGACACAAGGGCTGCGGCATGGGAATTGCATTCGAGAGTCTCTCAAGCGATATTGCAGGCCGGAGCGGCAGGCTTACCGCTGGTAAAAAGACCGTAAAGACACCGGCGCTGCTTCCTGTCGTCAACCCGCATCTCCAGATTGTCACTCCGAAAGAACTGCAGGCAATGGGTGTCGAGGCCCTGATAACGAACGCCTACATCTTCTCCCAGAGCAAACAGTTCCGGGAGCGTGCCCTGAGTGAAGGGCTTCATAAGGTTCTCGATTTTGACGGTGTCATCATGACCGACTCCGGTTCATTCCAGCTCTCGGTCTACGGTCAGGTCTCGATCACCAATACCGAAACCCTCTCGTTCCAGCGGGATATTAAAAGCGACATCTGGGTGCCGCTTGACATCCCCACATCCCCTGCCTCTGACCGGCAAACCGCAGAAAACGAGCTCGCTATCACGATGAAGCGCCTCAAAGAGGCTCAGGAAGTCTTCGGCAGAGAAGCGCCGATCGCAGGCCCGGTCCAGGGGGGGATCTTCGAGGACCTCCGCGAACAGGCCGGGCGCGAGGTAACGGATCTCGGTTTCTCATTCTGCCCGATCGGTGCGGTTGTCCCTCTCATGGAGTCCTACCGGTACCCCGACCTTGTCGGCGTGGTGATGGCCGCAAAGCGGGCACTCTCCCCTTCAGCCTGCATCCACCTCTTTGGTGCCGGCCACCCGTCCATGTTTGCCCTTGCAGCCGCTATGGGCTGTGACCTCTTCGACTCCGCGGCATATGCACTGTATGCAAAGGACGGCCGTTACCTCACGGTGCATGGCAGTTACCGGATCGGTGAACTTGTCGATCTTCCCTGTGCCTGTACGGTCTGCCGGTCCCATACTGCAGACGAGCTCCGCACGGCTCCTGACCGCGAGCGCCTTCTTGCACTCCACAATCTCTATGTCACTCTTGCCGAGATCGCCCGGATACGCCAGGCGATATCTGACGGCACCCTCTGGGAGCTGGTGGATGAACGGTGCCGGGGTCACCCGCAGCTCCTCGCCGGTTACCGGGCCCTGCTCGACCATACTCCCGAGCTGGAAGTGCATGACCGCGTCTCAAAGCGGCGGTTCTTTTACCGTGGCGACGAGAGCTGCAGAAGAACTGAAGTGCTCCATTACCAGCAGCAGCTGGGCCGGCTCCCGGTTGGGAAGAATATTCTCGTTGCATTCGATGGCGGTGAACGGGACGCGTTCGATACGACCCTGCTCTTCAAGCCCCCCTTCGGGCCGTACCTCAGGGAACTGAAAGAGACATTCCCCATCGGGCCGTCCGAGATCCCGGAATGGGACGAGGCCATGGTCCGGCAGGGCTGCAGGGGTATCTGTATTATTCAGATGAGTCATCCGGAGAGCAGAGTTACCGTATCCTGCAGCCCGCGCTGGGAACCGGTTGTCCGGGAAGTTCTGGGTGATATTGGGGTGACCCATGATCCGAGTTAATTTCCGGAAACGCGACGGCCTTGCCCGTACCGGAACCCTTGAAACCGATGGAATGCCCCCGGTAAGGCTTCCTGCCGTTGCGGAATGCAGGGAATTATTTCCTGCACTGGCCACCCTTGCCGGTACCAACCTACCCCTCTGTGCCCCGGCAGAAATCGTCAGCCAGTTCCCCCCTCCGGAAGAGGGGATCCAGCCCGTGCCGATCCACCCGCAGCTCGATAACCGTGCCCGGAGTGGTGACTGCGTCATGGTGGCCGGCTGGCACACAACGATAGCGAATCCGCGCACGTATGTCGACTGGCTCATCTGCCTGAAGGAGAAAACCCCGGTCGATACCGCATGGTACGCTCCGGCATCCGCGCTCCCGTCCACGGTTACGATCCTCTGTTATTCCGGGTTTGACCTTTTTGATTACACAGCAGTGGATCTTAAATCGGCCCAGGGACGGTTCTGTACGCCGGAAGGTGATTTCCCGAACGATGCACTCCAACGTGGGATCTGTTCCTGCCCGGGCTGCATTGCGGGAAATTTACAGGAGCATAACCGGTATGCATTACGTCAGGAACTCGCCCTTGTCAGCCGGTTTATCGGACTGGGTCAGCTTCGCGATCTCGTGGAGTCCCGCTGCCGCCTTGATGCAGCGCAGGTTTCGATCATGCGCCATCTTGACCGGAAGTACGGATTCATGGAACGGGTACAACCCATTGCGCGGTCCGGGGTCATGCGGGCAAACTCCGGTGAGTCCATGCAGCGGGCGGAAGTGCGGCGTTTTGCACAACGGGTGATCGAACGGTACGTACCCCCAAAGACCGATGTTGCAGTACTCCTTCCCTGCTCGGCGAAGAAGCCCTATTCCCTTTCACAGAGTCACCGGAGGTTCCAGCAGGCCATCGGGGGACGGGCTCATGAACTGATTGTCACATCGCCGCTTGGGCTGGTCCCCCGGGAACTTGAGACCGTATACCCGGCAGGGCATTACGATGTTCCGGTTACCGGTTACTGGGATGCCGAGGAATGTGCAGTCATCGCAGACATTCTCGCCCGCTATCTCCAGAAAAATCCTTACCGGCGCATCATTACCCATCTCGAAGGCGGAGCACTCAAAGTTGCTCAGATGGCAGCAGGGCAGTGCGGGATTACGCTTGAATATTCCTGTACCGGAAACCCGATCGGAAGTACTGCGCTCAACGCGCTTGATGCAGCTCTTGCAGGTGAGCGAAAGGTAAAAGATGACCGGCTTCATGGCATGATATCCTACCAGTTCAATTGCGATATTGACACCAGGGGAACCACTCTCCGGGGGCGTTTCCCGGAAGTGTTCTACAGCAGGAATAATGTCCAGCTTTTCTCCATCGATACGGGTACCGGTATGCTCCGTCCCACGCTTGATGGCTGGAAGATCATCCCGGAAGGCTACCGGGTACATATCGACGATTTCATTCCGGAGGGAGATATCCTCGCGCCCGGTGTGACATCAGCTGACCCGGCTATCCGTGATGGAGATGAGGTATTGGTCGTGGGTGCGCGTGTGCTGGGAACCGGCCGGGCAGCCCTGCCGGCGGATGAGATGCAGCGTTCGCACCGCGGGGTAGCAGTGCATGTGCGTAAAATAAAGAGGGTATAGGTTCAACCCGTACGATACATTGCATATCATTCTGGGAGTGAAAAGGTTGTACCATATCGACAATACCGAACTGATAGGGTGGGAATTGTGAGCACCTCCACCACACAAGAGGTGAATGGTCATATTCAGACCGGCCCGAAAAGCCCGGCAACTGTGCCGGTCGTGATTGCTGTTCCAAAGGAACTGACCCCGGGAGAGCAGCGCGTGGCGATGGTGCCTGAGGTCGTACAGAAGCTCACGCAGTCGGGTTACGAGGTCCGGATCGAGCACAACGCCGGGACGGGCGCCTTCTATCCAGACGATCTCTTTATTGCAGCCGGTGCGAGGATCGCGTCCGGCCCGGCTGAACTGCTGGACGGTGCCCGGATCGTGCTGCGTGTCCAACCCCCGACCATTGCCGATGTCGATAGGCTTGCCGAGGGCATGATCGTTATCGGGTTCATGAACGCGGCAAACAACCTTGAGATGATTGCGAGGATGCGCGACCGTAAGATCACGGCCTTTGCCCTCGAGTTCGTCCCGCGGATTTCCCGTGCCCAGAGTATGGATGCACTCAGTTCACAGGCAACTGCCGGCGGGTACGTGGCTGCCATCCTCGGTGCCGACAACTGCCCGAAGTTCCTCCCGATGCTGACAACAGCCGCAGGTACGATACGACCGGCAACGGTGCTCATCCTTGGTGCCGGGGTTGCCGGCCTGATGGCGATAGCCACGGCAAAGCGGCTCGGCGCTCTTGTCGAGGCCTACGATGTCCGGCGCGCGGCAGGTGAGCAGGTCCGGAGCCTCGGCGCCAAGTTCCTCGAACTCGAGATCAATGCCGAAGGCCAGGGAGGTTATGCCCGCGAGCTGACCCCTGAAGAGAAAGAGAAGGAACAGCAGATGGTCTCCGCAGCGGTTGCGCGAGCCGACATCATTATCACGACGGCAGCCATTCCCGGCCGGAAGGCTCCTGTCCTCATTACCCGGGAGACGGTTGCAACGATGCGGCCTGGCGCTGTCATCATCGATATGGCCGCCGATTCTGGAGGCAACTGCGAGCTGACCCAGGCAGGCAAGGATGTCCGGGAGCACGGAGTTCTGATCATAGGACCGCAGAACCTCCCGGCCCGGGTGCCGTTCCATACAAGCCAGATGTACGCGAAGAACCTCCAGTCATTTCTGGCACTCCTCATTGACAAGGACGGGGCAATTGTCAGGGAATTCACTGATGAGATCCTGGTTGCTAGCCTCCTGGTCCACGCGGGGACGGTGCGTCATAAACAGACAAGCGATCTCCTGAACGGAGGGAAATCATGAACGACACGACAACGCTCTGGACTGCGGCCTATATCGTGATGCTGGCTGCGTTCACGGGCTATGTTGTCATCAGCCGCGTCCCCGCTATCCTTCATACCCCTCTGATGAGC
>JBAVWM010000242.1:0-3949 GCA_049697815.1 Methanoregula sp.
CATGGAATCAGTGCCTCCGGGCGGATGATTGTCTGAGCCGAAAAACCTGAGGACGATCCCGTGAGGAAACACAGGTGCCCCTTTTAATCAGGATCCGGCCGATGACGTTCTCCCTGTCAATAAAAAATTGATCCTTCGTCTATAAATGCTGTGTTGCATAAATCCCGGCAAACGATCCCTCTGAATGGAAATTCCGGGGATTTAACCGTTGATCAGAAGATGGTAACCACTAAATTTTTTTTGTCGTCAGCCGGCATCGCCCGCTCATCCGGTGCAGGAAGATGTGATCCGGCCCTGCCCCCGCTCCCCGGCGCATGGGTGCCCCTCTCTCCCAATCACCGCCGATATGAAACCCGCCGTTGCCGGCGTAAGCCCCGATCCGGAAAACAGCGGTTCTTCTCATTTGAGCGTGCTCATGGTCGATCCGGCATGACAGCGGCCTTCCAAACAGGCCCGAATAAGCACGGTATCCCGGTCAGATTGCCCGGTGTGAAATTCCAAAAATTTCAGGATTTTTCCCGGAAACCGGCACGGTTTTTTAAGGTAGTGACGTGGTTTGGGATCCGGAAGGGACGATCCGGGGCCTTCCAGGGCCTGGGTTTGGGAAAGCCCCGGACCCGCACGCATCAGTTCTCCCTTCTCTGATACCTGTTCCGGCAGAAAAATCTGTGAAAAATTACGGTAAAGGAATTACCGTCTGCCAGCCGGGAGCCCAGACATTCGGTTTCACTTCCCGGATACTGCAGGTGTGAAGGAGTGTACGGATAACGGAATTGCTGTTCGGGGTAAGTATGCCATACGCGGTGTTGCCTGCCTCTATCCGGGAGGAGGTACTGTCAAAACATCCCCCGACACAGGACGCGGCACTATCAGCAGCAGTAACAGATGGCGCAGACCGGACATAATCGATTGTCCCGGGCAGGTACCGCCCGGAATCTGTCACGATCGTCCCCCAGCCGGAGGTACCGTCTTTGCTTGGGCCGCCACGGTAATAGTAACTCCCGGTCGCGTTGGTGTAGACGATAAAGAGGTGGTTTGCAATGAGGGCAACGGGCTTTGACCGGACATCAACCTTACAACTTCCGCCACTGGAGGTTTGGCCTGCCATACTAGGGCTCACCATGGCAACAGTGAGGAGGAAGATAAGAGCAATCCAATACAGTTTTTTCATAAGTTATCCCAAAATAAGTAATATCGTGCCTGGTATATGAGGATCGCGATCAGAATTTTTGACCTCCCGTGCTCAATTTTCACCTGTAATCCTGGTGAAAAAAATCAAAACTAACTCAAAAATCCCGCAGCGCGGCCCTGACCCCTGTCGAAGGGGCGCCCAAAAACGCACATCCCCTGCCAACGAGGGAACTTCCTGTACTGAAGCCGGCCCGGGATCGAAGAATTCGCCGGAAGGTTCTGACAAGGACCCCGATCCCGGGTGGCGGGGAATACGCATCACATCCGGTGAAAAAACAGGTACCGGACCGGAAAAATGGATGCTGACAGGTCTGCGGCCCCCGGAGTCCGTAAACGAAACCGGATCCGTGCAAGGACCCGGCGGAAACTGACTACCTGCCCGGGGAGCTTCCCAGGATAGTATTCACGTACCGCTGGGCCGGCTCGGAACCCCGGAGGCAGAACTTCTGGTTCTTCATGCCATATTCTGGCGTTACAGGGCAGCCCGGGCAGATGCAGCCGTTATCTTTGGAGTTACACACGAAACTCCTGCCGGTTGCACAAAAGACGAGTTCCCTGCTCTTTTCGGCACAGCCGGTATAGGTAGGGCAGGTCGGGCACCGGCATTTCCCGCGTGTCAATTCCATACCGGACTTCTGTTGTTCCGGTGTCATCCCGGTCCAGTTCCGGACCATTTGTTCGAATGTATCCATAGTTCATCAGTGTTTTAATGGGAAGTCCGGGTAATAAAATGTGGGATAGAAACCATTCCACGACCGCCCCCCGCGTGAGGGATATTCATTCGATGGTTTAGCCACCCGAAAATCCCGTGAGCCAATGAGGCCGGCGCAGCCCGGCCCCTTCAACTCCTCTGGAGGAACAATCAATATTTATTCAGATAATCATTTCAACCATCGTCAAACGTTTAGGAATACTTATATATCTATTTTACATTGTGAATAGCATCCTGGGATTAATACGGAATTAATGCGGGAAGGTCAGGGAATCCACGGATCAAAAAAAGGAGAGAGGATTTTTATGAGTAAAAAGATTGTCATCCTGAGTGATATCCACATTGGGGATAATTCGGCAACATGCTGGTACCAGAAAAAGTATCACGAACCCTATCTGATCAAGGCTTTGGACTATATCGGGCAAAATGCGGCATCAATTGAAGAGGTCATTCTGCTCGGTGACATTTTTGATTTCTGGACCTATCCCTGCGGGTCGGTACCGCCGAGTTTTAGTGATATCGTGAATGCAAACCCCAACATCCTGGGGCCGGAGGGAAAGCTGAAACAAATAGCCGAAAAGGTCCCGGTAACGTATGTCAACGGGAATCACGATATGAACGTTGGTCAGAATGACATAGCGACACTGGGCAAGGTCCGGTATCATAACAACCTCCGGTACGTTAAAGATATCGCGACTAACCGGGTCCTGGTAACTCACGGGAGCGAGTACACCATGTTCAACGCACAGGATGCCACTACTGCACTGAACCCCCTGCCGGTAGGACATTTTGTGACACGTGCGATCTCCGAGCACCTGGTGAAAAATAAGCTTACTCCCGGCCAGACCGCGGCGGATCTCCTGGATAATGGCTGCCCGTCAAAGATGGATCTTCTGCCAGGGATCATCGATGCGATAAAAAATCCTCAGTCCGTAGCAAAGATCCTGCTCGATGCTTTTACGTCGCTTCCGGGGGTATCCAAAGATACAAACGTCAGTCTCCTGAGCGGCCGGAATGTGACCTTCCGCGAAGCAGAGACGATTTATGATAATCTGGGTACGCAATGGGTCCAGAAATATGGCGTTCTGTCTGCCATCAAAGCGGCATGGGCCGATTTTAATGGCAACTATATTGCCTGGTGGGCCCAGCGGGACGCCCTGCAGAGGGATAACAACGCATTGATTGCAGTGTTAGGACATACGCACACACCCAAAAATGGACTCCGGGAAGCTTTGCTCAACTATGCCAATTGCGGGTACATGTGTCCACCGCTCCCGGGAGGGAAACTTCAATACCCGGTGACTTTTGCCGAGATTAGTCAAACGATGGGGATTCTCACGATTATGGGTACCAAGAGTGTAAATGACCCCTATACGCCCCAGGAATTCCCTCCTGACTCGCTTGTATACTCCCCGGCGGAGGATTATTCGTGCTATATCTCCATCTATAACGATAGCAAATCCACCATAACCAACCAGGGAATCAAAGAAACCCATGGGTATTATGTTGTACCCCCGCCCCTCCGGATTGATTCCCATGAACGTGTCAGTTTCTGGATGCAGGACTATCCCGGACTACAGGGCACCGAAGGTTCTGCAGCTTATATCAATCAGGGGAGCAGAAAGACCATTACCTTCCAGTACGCCTGCCCTCTGGTTTCGAATAATTCCTGCAGCCCCAAGCCATTTTCGAACAAGAGCGATAATGGGATCTGGATAAACAATAACGTGGTGACAAGAGGACACCCGTATTTTGTGGATTTCGAGGTAAAAGAATAGCGCCGGACTTCCGGACAACGATAGGCAGGACAGGCCAGGAACCTTGTGAGGCCATCCGGGTCGCCGGTATCGATGGGATCACGCGGAACCCAATAGCGCGGACCAGCAGGAATTGCTCTGTAGAAAGCCTATTGCATCAGATATGATCGCCCCCCTTGCGCCAGCCCTGCCCCCGTTGGGGGCGGGGGCGCATGTGATGACTCTGCATTGCCTGCTCTGAAAAATTCTCCATTTCTGTGTACAGGTAATACGGCGTCATCGCAATTGG
>JBAVWM010000243.1:0-3812 GCA_049697815.1 Methanoregula sp.
CTCTTTCTTCGTGAAGACCGTGAAGATATCCCCCGGCTGGATCTTCACGTTGCCGCTCGGGATAATCAGTTCGCCACCGGTCCTGCGGATGGCGATAAAGACAAAGTCCTTGACTTTGAGCTCGCGGATCTCGTGGCCTACGATCGGGGCGCCGCCTTCGGCAACAATCTCGAAGATGGTGCCGCCCGGTATCGAGGCAAGCTGCTGGAGCTGGGGGTTCTGGGTCCAGTAATAGAGGCGGGAGGCGACCAGTTCGTCCGGGTTCTCGCTGATGCGGACTCCCACTTCCTTGAAAAAATCCGAATGGGATGGCTGGTTGACGATCGCAACCACGTTGGGGACGCGGAACCGTTTCGCCAGCCAGCAGGTCATCAGGTTGACAGAATCGTCGCTCGTGGTCGCGATCATGGCATCGGCACGGTCTATCCCGGCCTCCTCCAGCACGGTCTTGTCGGTAGCATTCCCCGTGACGGCCAGGACATCGAAGTGCTCCAGAAGTTCGCTGCACCGGGCTTCTTCCTGGTCGATCACAACGACGTTGTGGGCGTGTTCCACGGCAAGTTTTGCCAGGTTTTTCCCGATACCGCCAAGCCCGACGATGATGATATACATAAGTACCGGTTACCACCACCGGCATTGAAATAATTTGCGCATCAATCTTTTCTTTCGTGATATGCGGTGTTGACGAGGCCGGCAAGGGATCGGTACTCGGCCCCCTGGTGGTGGCAGGAATCGGCGTCTCCTCTGAAGAGCGACTGGCAGACCTCGGGGTCAAAGACTCCAAACTACTTTCGAGACGGGAACGCGAACGGCTGTATATTGAGATCCGCAAACGGTGCAAAGTCGCAACCGTTACTATCGACGCGCAGGAGATCGACGCCATTCGTAATGAGATGACCATGAATGCCTGCGTTGCCCGGGCCCATGCCCGGGTGATCGTGAAAATTTCCCCCACCCGTGCTTATGTCGATGCCTGCGATGTAAACTGCCTCCGCTATGCCGAGATGGTAAAGGCACATCTTCCCATCTCGTGCGAGATCGTGTCCGAACACCATGCCGACGAGAAGTTCATGGTTGTTTCTGCCGCGAGCATCGTGGCAAAGGTTGTCCGCGACCGGGAAATCAAAAAAATTGCAAAAAAATACGGCGAGATCGGGAGCGGTTACCCTTCGGACCCGGTCACCATCCGGTGGCTGAGCGGCTATATCGGGGAGCACCCAAAACCTCCCCTCATTGCCCGGAAGAGCTGGAAGACGGTCGGGGCCCTCCTTGCAAAAAAGAACCAGCGTTCCCTGCTGGATTTCTAATCCCCTGTGTCCACCGACGGAAAACCGGTTCCCGGAGTGCACGGTAATATGGTTTTATCATTCCCGGACAGCCATAGTAGGTGATGGATTGGTTCCTCCCGATCGTTATTCTGGTGACCGCGTACGCTCTGGTCGCGTACTATATCTATAAAAACAAACTCTGGCCGGAATATATCACGTTCTACGGCCCGTTCATGGCCATCAAGACCGAAAAAGTCGGGTTTTTCGACCGCTCGATACGCTACAGCACCTTCCTCCGTATGTATGGCACGCTCGGTGTCGCGATGGTCGTGATCGTATCAGCCCTCATGACCATCATGCTCTTTTTCTCCGTCCAGCATATCGTGGTCCAGCGGCCGCCCCTGACAGCGGCAAACGAACTCAAGAACGTGCTTGCAATCCCGGGTGTGAACGATTTCATACCCTTCACCGTTGCCGTCTGGCTTGGCCTCCTCGCTACGATGGTGGTTCACGAGTTCGGCCACGCCATCCTGTGCCGGGTGGAGGGGATCCGGGTAAAGTCCATGGGGATCCTCATGGCGGTTATCCCCATCGGGGCATTTGTCGAGCCCGACGAGGAGGACCAGGAGAAGACCAAGGGCCTGGCAAAGATGCGGATGTTCGGGGCGGGCATCACCAACAATATCCTGCTTGGTCTTGTCTGTTTTGCGCTGGTGGTCTTCCTGCTCGGGTTTGCCGTGCCGGTCCCGACTCCCCTGATCCACGGCGTTTACGTAGACTCCCCTGCCAATAGTGCCGGTGTGACCCCCAGTTCGATCATCAAAGAGGTGAACGGTATCCCCGTCTCAAGCAGGGACGAGGTTGCAACCCTGCTCAATACCACGAAGCCCGGTGACAGCATCACGCTCCTTACCGAAGCGAAGGGAGTAACCTCTGTGCATACCCTGAAACTCGCGGCATGGCCAAAAGAGATGAGCGACCGTACCAGTGGTTTCATGGGAGTCACGTATTATGATGCGCCGGCTGTCAAGGAGCAGTTCAGACTTTTTTCCCAACCAGTCGGGCTCATCATTCTCCTGGCCATCCCGATCTATACGATCACGGATCAGGCATCATGGAGCCAGTTCAGCCTCCTGACCATCGATAGCGTGCAAGCGGTCATGTGGCAGGTCCCGTTCCCCCAGTACTGGACGCTCATCCAGCTCCTGTTCTGGTGCGGGTGGTTCAACCTCGTTGTCGGGACCTTCAACGCCCTCCCGCTGGTGCCGCTGGACGGGGGGTACATCCTCCGGGAAGGGGTTGACCGCATTATGGACCGCAAAGGGCTCCTCAAGTACTCGGGCTACGTCACCGATGCGGTCAGCTACGTCATGCTGGCCGTGCTCCTTGCAGTTGTACTCCTGCCGCTGATACTGAACGCGTGAGACAACCACGAAGATGAGAAGAACCCGCCAGCGTTCTTCGTGGCAGGTTTATCGGGTCGAAGAACGCTGATGCGTTCTTCTTCGGCCTCACCCCGCGTTCCGTAGGGTTCGTCATGCCCGGGAGCATCAGTGTTTCCTGAATGATTTCGCATGAAAACAGACATGATGCCGAAGGCCTTCAAGCATACAAGATGAAAAAGTGACCCATTTTCATATTAATTGCCTATGACCTTTGGAGGTAAGATATAAAGAATGAAAATCAGGTACAGCCATCAATCACATATTTTCATTCGAAATCGAATTAAACAGATGTCAGTAATGGATTGTTCATATCTCTCAATCATTTACGATGAACGCCGCCGCCCCCGGCGGGGCGCCCCCGCGGCGGATTAGTGACCATAAGCTCATTTGAAAAATCGCCCTGCCCAACCGTACCGTCTACCAGCCCTGCTGCGGGGAGCCCTCACAAAATTACCTTATTTCACAATTTTCATTGTTTTGGCGTGAACCCAATCGGTTCATGCCCGTTTCTCCAGAGAAAATTTCAAAACCAGGATCTGATCGATCCGGAGCAGATTTTCAATCGCGATCCGATTTTCAAAAAAAAAATCGCTGATCGATTTTACCGGAAAAATCGGGATCCGATGTGAACATGAAAATCGATCAGCGATTTTTCCGGAACGGTTTTTGATCGGGATCATGATCGCGATTGAAATTTGAAAATCGCTGATCGATTTTTACAATAAAATCGAGGATCGATTTTTCTGAAAAAATCGCGATCCGATCATGAAAAGTTAAACAGGTCTGTCTGAACTTATTTTTCCTGTTCACGACGGTGTGCAAGTCCCGGAGCCGGTTTTTCAATCGCGATCCGATTTTTTTAATAAAATCGCTGAACGATTTTACCGGAAAAATCGGGATCCGATATGAACATAAAAATCGATCAGCTATTTTTCCGGAACGTTTTTTGATCGGGATCGTGATCGCGATGATAATTTCAAAATCGCGGATCGGTTAAAAACTAAAAATTTTTACTTCTCTTGGATCCCGGTACAAATGTTAAAAATATTGTTCCACGACCATGAACAACACTTAAAAAAAAAAAAAAGATCCCCGGGAC
>JBAVWM010000244.1:0-8659 GCA_049697815.1 Methanoregula sp.
GCTTTCATCGTACATTAATACAGAGAATAACACCCGGTTCTATGAGGCTTTATATCATTAATCGGTGGAGAAAACATTTCGACACTTCGTTTGTATGAATTAAATGAAAGGGTAGTCCCGCAAGGAAAAAGTATCTCCCTTACCGAAGAAGATTTTAAAGAGGTTCCGCAGCTGGCATCGATAATACAGGATAAAAATACAAAACCCACACTAATAGATAAGAATGGAATACGTTCTTATGTGATACTTTTCTCGTTAAATGAATATGATCGGTTTATCGCTCGTTATTGGCCTAATTCAAGTGGATTTGAAAATAGATCATGGCCACCTCTTCGAATTTTTGCATATAAAGGAAATTATTACGAGTACGATGTCCCTCAGATACAGTAACCATTTCCATTTTTTTATTAGAACTTAAACCTTGGAGAATCAACAAAAAACCTTTACGACCCATCATACCGGAGGTCGAACTTCTCGTTCAGCACATGCTCCTTGACAATGGTCCCATCGGGAATGACCACTTCGGGCCAGAGCCGGGTCTTGGAGTGGATGATCACCCGGTCCCGCAGGACAGCACGGGGGCCGATCACGGTATCGTTCTCGATACTGCACTGCTCGCCGATATGGGTGTCATTGTCCATGATACTGCCCGAGATGGTGCTGTTGGCACCGATGATAACCCGGTTGTAGAGCGAGGAGGAGAAGATCTTAACGTTATTCCGGATACTGCACTTGTCACCGATGCTCGTGTACGGTCCGATCAGAACGTTGTCGCCAATCGTTGTGCCCTGCCCGATGGCCACCGGCCCGATCACTTTTGTGTTCCTGCCAAGGGTGATTGATTCCCCGAGCTGCACGGGCCCCTTGACCTGGGCACCATGGCTGGAGAGGTTGCCGATGATATCGGTGAAGGTAATGTCCTGCAGTTTCCAGCGTTCAGCCTGGCGGAGGGAGTGGGGGCTCCCGACATCGGTCCAGTTGCCCCGTGCAAGCCAGCCCTTGATGATAAAGCCGTTCTCCATGAGGGCCGGGAAAAGGTCGCGGGCAAAATCATATTTTGTGCCCGGCGGAATATGGTCAAAGATCTCAGGGTTGCAGATGTACATACCAGTACTTGCAAGGTTTGAGAAGATCTCGCCGGGGGCAGGTTTCTCCTTGAACCGCCGGATCACGTAGCTGACATCGATCTCCGCGATACCATATTCGCCCGGGTCGTCGATGGAGAGCAAGCCGATCGTGGTCGCAGCTTTCTCTTTCTGGTGTGCCCGGTAAAATTCGAGGACATTCAGATCGGTGACATGATCGCCGCCCACCACAAGGAAATCCTGCCCTTCGAGGTATTTCTGGGCATTTTTCACGCTTCCCGCGGTTCCGAGCTTGGTCTTCTCGTGCACGTAGGTGATCTCGACACCAAAGAGAGAACCGTCACCAAGTGCTTCTTCTATGGCGGACCCCATGTACCCGAGCGTGACCACGACTTCCCGGAAGCCCAGGTTCGACAGGTGTGAGACAAGGTGCTGGATGGACGGGCGGTTGACAATCGGGATACAGGGTTTTGGCCGCTCGAACGTCAGGGGGCGGAGGCGGGTGCCTTCGCCGCCGCACATAATGCACACCTTCATAGTGAACGTTTGGTTCTGGATCGTTTTAAGTATAGTGCTGGAATGAAAACGGCAGAAAATACCGCTGCTGACAGGAAAATCTCCTTTTTATGCTCATCGCGCACATACTGGATTATACGAGTGTTTGCATCATCATGACCGATGACAATTATCGCATCTTACCGGCAGCCGGGGGCAGGGTCCAGTGTCTTCCCGAAAAGAAGGAACCGCTCGAGAACTGCGGGTTCTGCATCCACTGCCGGGAATTCCGGGTTGAAGGTAAATTTGTAAAATCCCCCTCGCTTGCCTACTGCACGAAATGCCGGGTGACCGAACGGGTGGACTTCACGAAGGCCGATGCCGTGAAATGCGCCGACAGGCAGGGCGAAGGTTTCCACAGCATTACCAGTATCATCAGCTGATTTTTTTCGCCCTGGAGAAACGCACATGAACCAATAGCGTTCACTCCCACTCCCTGAAAATGGTAAAAATAACGTAATTTTATGAGGGCCCCCCGCCTCAGGGCCTCTGTACGGCATCGTGGGGCAGTGCGAATTTTTCAAATGAGCCTATGGTCACTGATCCGCCGCGGGGGCGCCCCTTCGGAAGCGGCGGCGGTCATCGTAAATGATTGAGAGATATGAACAATCCATTGATCACATCTGTTTTATTCAATTTTCATGGGAAATCATTTAAAAAAAACTCTGACACTCCCGGGGACGTCACCCCCGCCGCTCTGGCTTCCCCGGATTGTGATAACAACGTATTGCCTGCAGCCTGATCCCGGTCATCTCAATATGCCCCGTTCCCTTGGGGGACCAGTGACCCAAGAAGGGGGCATCATACCGCTGGCAATTTTTAGTTTTTTAGCAGAGCGCCTTTTTTACCTCTTGCCCACGGGTGTTTCCATGGTGACCAGGGCCACAATTGCATCCATATCCACATGCTCTTCGAACAGGTCCGCAAGCGTATCGTAGGGATCGGCTGCCAGAGCCGGGATAGGGGTAAACGACTGGCTTTTTTTTGTGGAAAGGTACGAGAGCAGGGCATTTACTGCTGCCGGGTTCTGGAAGAGCCCGTGCATGTACGTCCCGAATACCAGACCGTCGCTGCTCACGAGGCCGTCGCCGTCCAGTGCTTCCTGGCAGGTTCCGGGCTCGGTCGTGCCCATGTGGATCTCGTAGCCGGTGACGGTTCCCATGGCAGACAGGATCGGGGGAACCGGGCGGGCAGCCCTCGTCACCTGGCTCGTGTTCTTGGCATAGCTCGTAAAATGCGTGGTACAGTCAAGCAGGCCGAGACCCGTATAGGTACCGGCAGCGGACTCGTACCCGGCATCGATGAGCATTGTCCCAAGCATCTGGTACCCGCCGCAGATGCCGATGACCGGAACACCTGCATTCCTCACGCGGATGAGTTCGCGATCCGTTCCCGCATTCTTCAGAGCGCGGAGATCATCGATAGTGTTCTTGGTCCCGGGGAGGATTACACAATCGTATTCATCAAGGGAAGCACCGGGCCGCACATAGTCCACGGCTGCATGCTGTTCGAGCAGTTCAAAGTCTGTGAAATTCGAGATCCGGGGGAGATGGATAACTGCTATCCGAACAACGCCCCTTCCCGTCCGCTTATCGCCGAGGGAGAGCGAGTCTTCGCTCGGGAGCGGAAGCGAAAAATACGGGACAACTCCCAGCACCGGCACACCGCACAGGTCCTCGATCTTCTTTATTCCGGGTGCAAAAATCGAAGGATCGCCGCGGAATTTGTTGATAATGATGCCTTTGATAAAAGGCCGGATATCTTCCGGCAGCAGCGTAAACGTCCCGTAAACCTGTGCAAAAACCCCGCCCCGCTCGATATCGGCAACGAGAATGACCGGAATCTTCAGGGACTGTGCGAGGAGGGTATTGGCAATGTCCCGGTCGTAGAGGTTCAGCTCGGCAGCACCCCCGGCCCCTTCGACCACGACCTGCCCGTACCTGGTAACAAGGCGGCTGAAGGACTCCAGCGTTTTTTTCAGAAGGTACGGTGTTTCCCGGTAATAGTCCGCAATGGGGACGTCCTTGTAGGGGCGGCCGCCCAGCACCACCTGCGATATGCAGTCCCCCTTGGGTTTGAGGAGCACCGGGTTCATGTCCGTGTGGGGCGGGAGCTTTGCGGCGAATGCCTGCATTGCCTGTGCCATACCGATCTCGCCGCCTTCCGGTGTGACATACGAGTTCAGGCTCATGTTCTGGGACTTGAACGGCGCAACCGGTATCCCGCGCCTGACCAGGCAGCGGCAGATCGCGGCAACGGTTACACTCTTTCCCACGTGCGAGGCCGTACCCATCACAAAGAGCGACATATCCTGCAATAGATTCTGATCCGGATGATAAAAACAGGTACTCTTTGGCATTCGATCTCAAGGCAGACCCTGCCAGTTCAGCCGGAAATGACCTTTTTCCCATTATTCCCGGGAATATTCATGTCTGCCATGCCAAAACATAAATAAAGAGAGCCTTAAAAATAGTGGTAATGATTGGTGGGATTTGCCCGACGTGTGGACTACCTAAAGAACTATGTATTTGTGAGGAGGTAGCAAAGGAACAGCAGAGGATCAATGTCAAAGTGAACAAACGGCGCTACGGAAAAGAAGTGACCGTTATCGAAGGACTTGATCCGACTGATATCGATCTTGAAGACCTTTCAAAATATATGAAAGGAAAACTTGCCTGTGGTGGTACGGTGAAGGGCAATTCCATTGAATTGCAGGGCAACCACCGCGACCGCGTCAAGGATCTGCTGTCGCTTAAGGGTTACAGCATGGAAAATATTTCCTGACCTTTTTTTCAAATTCGTTTTTGGTATATGCAGAACAGTTCCGATGGGATGAAGAGCCGGGGATACTTTCGTATTCACCCCAACCCGCGGTTCCCTTTCATGACGCTTCCTGTGCATCCAGGGTATGGGATATGACAGGAACGACGATTATGAAAAGGGTACTCTGGAGAAGATTAAAAAAAAGATTCAGATAAAGAACCGGAACGTAACCCAGGCAACGATGAGCATGAATGCCGAATATTTCAGGCCTGCAACGAACCGCCCTTCACCCATCTGCCCTGCAACAAGGCCGGAGAAGAACCCCTGCAGCATTGCTGCGTGGGAGAAGAGCCGCTTATAGAGGAAGAGATCAATGATCCCGCCAAAGCCTGTGGCACCGGATGCCGTGGCCTTGGCACCGGCGAGGGCCATCGTGGTCAGGAATGACGACACGAGAATGGCGATAACGAAGCAGAACACGAAAAACGCAACGAGCACGATGATGACATAGATAATCATGTTGTTGGAACGTTCCTGCTTGAGGTTCACCACCTCGAAGGTATCCTTTGCCGCTGCCCGCAGCACTTCACTCACATCGCCGCCGGCCCGGCTCGCCTTCGCAATCAGGTCAACACTCCGGTCGGAAAGGTTCGTACCAAGACCCTTGCCGAAATGGTAGAGCGCCTCGACGAACCCGACACCCCAGGACATCTCGTTGTCAAGCTTGCGGATATGAGGTGTCAGGGTCCCGTACTCGGCACTTGCCACGAGATGGACTGCATTGGGCAGGGTCATACCGGAATCGTTCATCCCCGCAAGGTCGCGGAAGAAGTTTGGCAGGGAGTTTTCCAGGTTATTCACCCGCCGCTGCTCCCAAAAATCGAGGATCGCGAGAGGCACAATGCAGATGAGCACGGCAAATACTGCTAAGTCATCAATCGAAGTCGTTTTGAAAAGTAACGATATACCGTACGACCCCACCAGGTAAAAAGACCCGGCGATAAAGAACAGCAGGCCGAGCGGGAAACACACAATAAGGATATTTTCCGGTTTCTCGGTGAGAACTTTAACGGGATGCTTCATGAACCGCCCGAAGCCTTCCCGGGTCTTGCGTTCCTGCTCAAGTTTGGCGGTGATCTGGACCAATTCGGCTTCCATCGAGGATAATTCGGATGGTGTTACCTGATCTTTGACGGGTTCGCCTTTATGGAACAGGCGGTGAGTGATATCTTTTAATCCCATTTCAGGCCTCCGGTGTCATTGTACTGATCATAATCACAAACGCAACACTGCCAAGAGGAATCATGATATAGACAACAGCATAGAGGAACATCGGATTATTGTCACCCGAAAGAACCGACATGATCGACTGGAGGATGATAAGGAAGAGAGTCCCGGCCACCATTGCCGTCACGTACGACTCGGCAATAAGTGAAAGGGTGTCCAGAAACAGTTTCTGGGTCTGGCGGTTCTCAAGGGCATACTGGTCGGCCTTGTTCCGGAAATAATCCGTCAGGTTGCCACCGCTCGCGATGCTCGCCATAGCACCCTGCAGGAACTCTTTCAGCCGTTTGCTCGGAGTGCTGGATGAGACCAGCCGCATTGCATCGATGAGATCCCGTCCGAAGATATCGATCTCCCGGGCAATATACCGGGCTTCCATGGAACTTTCACCATAAATCGGGCTGTCCCCGAGAAGCCGGAACACCTCCGCAGGCGTGATACCGGCAGTGGACATCGAGGTGATATAATTGATTGCATAAGGCAGGGTCGCATCAATGTTTCGCCGCCGGTTGCCGGCCTCGATACCGGGATACAGAAGGAAGACGGCAAAGGTGAGACCGCCGAATATTATCAGGGAAAAGATGGTAATGATAACGGTACCGATTATCAGGCTGTAGGGGATAAGTCCAACGAGTTGACCAGGAACCGCGCCCTTGTATGTTACCAGGGTGGGAAGCCTCAAAACCCACGAGAGAAGACCGATGATCAGGGCTGCGGCCAGGCCGACGATAAGGGAGCTGACATACGCTGTAGAGAGATACACCTCGAACGGGGTCTTCAGCCGGGCCGATATGATATCGGTTCTCAACTCGGAATACTCTTCCCGTTTCGCCTTCATCCGTTTGCCAAGAAGGTTAAAACTGAACCGTTCAAGACTGTTCATAGATATCCTTCCTGACTTTCTCGATCACTGCTTCCGGATCCCGGTGGTAGGAGATGAGGATCTTTGCCACATCCTTGTAATGGCGGATCTTCCTGCTCCGCATCCATTCCAGCACTTCCTGCCGGCGCTTGAGCTCTTCACGCATCCGGTTATCGCTCCAGCCTTTCGCCTCCATGATCTCTTCGAGAAGATAGGATTTCCCGGAGTAGGAGTGCTCATCGGTTGCCGACCGCCACTTGAAGACCTCGTTGGTAATCAGCTCGTTGGTCCTCGGATCGATATCCAGGATCTCGACTATCTGCTTGTTCCGCCGGATACGCTTGCCGCCGACACGCGCCTGGACCTGGGTGAGGACGAAGTCCAGTGCCGAGAGCATGTTCCGCGGCACGTCCATGGGCGGGTTCTCGATACGGTGCACGACACTGGCAACCGAGTCCGCGTGAATCGTGGAATAGGTGACGTGGCCCGTGCTCATTGCCTGGAACAGGGTCTGGCATTCCTTACCCCGGACCTCACCCACGATAATGTATTCCGGACGCTGACGCATTGCAGCACGCAAAAGCTCGTACATGGTGATCTCGCCACGGCCTCCTGCGTCGAACGAGTCCCGGGTGACGCTCGGGATCCAGTTCGGGTGAGGCAGCTTCACTTCGCGGGTATCTTCAATGGACACGATCTTTGCCATCGGGGGGATGAACAGGGAGATGGCATTGAGAGTCGTGGTCTTACCCGATGCGGTCCCGCCGGCGAAGATAGCGGACTTGCCGGCCTCGACACAGATCCAGATGTAGGCTATCGCGAGCGGCGAGAATGTGCGCCACTCGATAAGGTCCGTGGGCGTGATCGGCTCGTCCTTGAATTTACGGATGGTGAAGGTGGAACCGTGTGCGGTCACTTCCTGGCCGAGCGTCATCTGGATACGCGAACCGTCCTGCATGGTAGCGTCGAGCATCGGCTCAGCAATGGAGATGTACTTGCCAGACCGTTGTGCGAGTTTGGTCACAAACGAGTCGAGTTCTTCCGCAGTCTGGTATGCAATGGATGTTTTCATCGATTCGTAGCTGGAGTGGAAGACAAACAGCGGCGTACGGATGCCATCGCACGAAATATCCTCGATATACTTGTCGTGCATGATCGGGTCGATCAGCCCGTTTCCTAAAAAGTCTTTGTACATATTGTAGTGGACCTTTTCCCGCTCGAGAGGGGGCAAATGGATCCCGAAATCCTGCATGATTTCATCCGATACAAGACGCAGTCTCTTGCGTGCTTCTTCCTTTGAAAGGTCCTTGGTATTGATATCCAGCGTGTCGAACAGGCGCTCCTTGAGTTCGTTTATGAGCTCTTTTTCCGGATCGGCAAGCCTGGGTTCGAGGATATGGTACATGTATTCATGGGTTGCGTGGTCGTAGGTGATCCGTACATAGGCATACGGTTCATTGACCGGGTACATTTCCATCTCCTCAATGCCGGGTTTCGGGAAAAAGGAGAGATCGACGAGCGGGCCGTGAACTTTCGGGTCATATTCTTCCTGTTCCGCACGGTGTGCCCTGAAAATGGACGCGAACCCGAATTTTTTTGCCTCGGACGTTGCTTTGGCCTTTTCGGCGAGGATTTCTTCCTCGATATCGAGATCCTTGAACCCGGCGGTTGAGAACTCCTTTTTCCAGATCTCGGCAAATTCCTTTGGCAGCGCGCTGGTACCGGTGCCCTCGAACGAACTGATACGCCCATGCAGGCTGATCTCTTCCACTTTAAAGGTTGCACCTTTGGGAAGGATGCGACCGGATAGATCGGTGATCTGGTCGACACTGATGATCTTCTCGTCCTCATCAGCCACCACCGGGGTTTCTTCGGTTGTGTCGTCCGCTCCCTTTTTGGCCGGTTTTTGTTTTCGGAGCGCGGTCCTGGGATCCTCATCGATAATCTCGACAATCTCTTCCTCAGGAACGCGACGGGGGTCAGCCGATGCCGGAGCGGGGACTGGTTTCTGCGGGATCGGGGCGGGCTCTGCTTCTGCAGCCGGAGCAGCTCCGCGTACCAGCAGGTTCCCGAGGATCTCGTGTATGTCCCTGCCCCTGAGATCCGGGGC
>JBAVWM010000245.1:0-3491 GCA_049697815.1 Methanoregula sp.
GCATACGGGCGATCTCTTCGATGACTCGCGCTGTCCCGTCTGTACCGTCGCAGACAACGATCAGTTCACCGTCAAAGCGACTGATGGCATCGAAGAGAGGCCGGATGCGGTTTTCCTCGTTGTAAGCGGGAATCACGAGGCGGTAGGGAATTTCGGGTGCGGTGTTCATGATAGTGCGCTTTTAGGATCTGCTCCGTGTTCTCCATGGGCGGCAGTCCTTAAGGGAATCCGGACCGTCAGCCCTCACCCGCTCATCGTGCGTACGGAGCCGGGCACAGGTTTATCAGTACGTTTTGATCGAGTGTCCCCATAACGTTACTGGTGCTGGCCGAGGTGCTGGGCAAGCATGGTCCCGGGCCGGTATTTCTCCGCCATGGCAAGCGCGGTACCGCGGAGCGCCTGGTGTTCGACAAGGCAGCTTGCGGGAGGCGGGTTTTTCCTGAGGATCGCGGAGGAGTTCTCGGTTATCTGGATGAGTTCGGTTGCGATGACGGCGTTGAGCCAGATAAGGTCGGCAAGCATCTCTTTTGTCTCAGTATCCTGCATACAGATGAGGTCATCTCAGGGAGCATATTAATGGTGCGGGAAGGGTATGCATAAAAAAAGGTTCGGGATTGTCCGGGAGAAAAGAATGATTGTGAGCACGACCCCCTCTCTCATATCGAAGAACGTTTCGTTCTTCTCCAGACTCTGGTCTCATCCGGGAACCGTCGGCTCCCCAACGGGAGAGGGCAGCCCAGGGGAGCATCCCCTTGACCTCCTGTCAGATTTTCCTGATTTTGGATCAATCCTGCAAATCTTCTAAAGTGACTCACGCTCCAGGGAATGCCATAGCGGAGGGTGCCGAGTGGTTCATCATAACCACGAGGATGGGAAGAACTCGCCGAATTCTTCGAAGCAGGGTTAATGGGTCGAAGAACGCTGATGCATTCTTCTCCTGTCGCATCTCTGAGGAGAGTTAACACCACCACGGGCGTGAGACCATTTCTGTTAATCTCCCCGGCGCTCCGGAAAGTAATCTTAATCCTCTTGCACCGGAAATCTTCTAACGTATATCATGTCGTATCTTGAAAAGATCAAAAAAGACGGGAGGCGGGCAAATCCTTTTTTCTGCCTGACGGGGATCGATATCGCGAAGGCGGAACCGGGCATTGCCGTGCTGACAATGCCGGTACGGCCGGATATGCACAATGGCGTTGGCTGGTTACAGGGCGGGATGCTCGTTGCAATAGCAGACGAGGCGATGGCGCTGGCCCTTTACCCGCTCCTTGAGAAGAGCGAGGGGATTGCCACGATTGCCGAATCGACCAGCTTTATCAAGGGTGTCCGGAAGGGGACCCTCCTTGCAGAGGCCCGGGTCGTTAAGAAGGGGCGCCGTATAGCATTCATGGAGGCAGAGGTCTGGGCGGATGACGGGGAAAAGATCCTGCTCTCGCGGACCTCTGCGTCGTTTGCAATAACTGCAGCAAAGTAAAAAAAGGGGTTATTCTTTCTTTTTGGAGTTATTTTTCTTTTCTTCCGGTGCAGGGTCAGCTGGTTTCCGGAACTTGACATACCAGACAATGATACCGATTGCTGCAACGAGAACGATGACTATGAGGATAGTCATGGGCTGGTTTGTCGCGTTCTGGTTGTTTCTGGATTCGCCTGTCCTCGCTGCCTTAAGCCCGTCAGAAGCGTTGATATTGAAGGGATCGGTCTCGTTCGCCCGTATGAAGGTCGCAGCTGCCTCCGAGTACCTTCCCATCTCGCTGAGAAGATTCCCCCGGTTGAGGAGTGCGTTGGTATAATTCCCGTCAAAGGAGACCGATTTATCATATGCCGTGAGGGCATCCTGCGTTTTCCCGAGACGATAGAGCGCATAGCCCCTGTTGTTCCAGAGCATGGCATCTTTCGGGTAAACTGCAAGACCAGCGTCTACCGTGGCAACAGCGGCAGAATAATTCTCCAGCTGGATCTGGGCGTACGCTTTGCCCTGGTAGAGGTAGAGGAGGCCATCCGTCTTTTCCAGCATCGTGGTATTCGATGCAAGGGCCTGATCGTACATCTTTATAGCGCTCTCGTAATCGCACGAGGCTCCGGGGGCGCACGCTGCGAGAAGCCTCTGCGCATTGTTAAAGTAACTTGTTGCAATATCTTTCTCGAGATTGTCCGATGTCGTCGTGGTTGCGGATAAAACCGGCTGTACTACCAGAACGGTTACGAGAAGGATTGCCAGAATGGCGGGAAATTTCCTGAAATCCATAGCTCTTATTTTTCATTTCAGCCAGATTAAGATTGCTTTGCTCCCCTTTCCGGATCCGGCAGGAATCTCTTACGGTATCCTGGCCGGAATCCTGCCCACAATCGCGTGTTCTCCCCCGTTCTGACGAGAAGATACAACTAATACGGATTGTGAGCAAAATATAGAACAATCGGGGAGATCTCAAGTGAAGTATATCATTGTTACCGGTGGCGTGATGAGCGGTCTTGGGAAAGGCATCACCGCCGCATCGGTAGGACGGATCCTGAAAAACCGGGGTTACCGGGTAACGGCAGTCAAGATCGACCCCTACCTGAATATCGATGCAGGTACCATGAACCCGGCCCAGCACGGGGAAGTGTTTGTCTTAAAGGACGGGAGTGAGGTCGATCTCGACCTCGGCAACTACGAGCGTTTTCTCGACATCGAGCTGACGGCCTCCCACAACATCACGACCGGCAAGGTGTACCGCACGGTCATCCAGAAGGAACGCCGCGGGGACTTCCTTGGCGAGACCGTCCAGATCATCCCCCACATCACGGACCAGATCAAGACCTGTATCCGGCAGGCGGCAGAAGAGGTGTTCCCGGACGGGACAGAGGCGGAGATCTGTCTCGTTGAAGTCGGTGGCACGGTGGGCGACATCGAGAGTATGCCGTTTTTGGAAGCCATCCGCCAGATGCGGGGCGAACTCCCCCCCCACGATTATGTCCTGATCCACGTGACCCTGTTCCCTGAAGACACGATGGGCGACATGAAGACCAAGCCCACGCAGCACTCGGTCAAGGCCCTGCGGGAACTGGGTCTCCACGCGGACATCATTGTAGGCAGGAGTGCCAATCCCATCGGGGCCGGCACGAAACGGAAGGTCTCGGCGTTCTGCGATCTCCCGCAGAGTGCGGTCATCTCCGCAGCAACCGCACCGGATACCTACGCAGTCCCGATGGAGATGGAGAAGGAGGGTATCGCGGACGTGCTCTCCGCCCACCTCGGGCTGGACCGGAAAGAAGCGGATACCACGTGGTACCGGATCGTCAACCGGGAGTATACGAACCGGGTAACTGTTGCCATCGTGAGCAAGTACGGCATCGAGGACGTGTATATCAGCATCAAGGAGTCCCTCAAGCATGCAGGCCGTGCCCTCTCCACCGAAGTGAAGATTGCATGGCTGGACGCAGAGCGCTACGAGCGGTCCTCGCTCAAGGACTACGACGGCATCCTGATACCGGGCGGTTTCGGGAAGCGGGGC
>JBAVWM010000246.1:0-15615 GCA_049697815.1 Methanoregula sp.
GCCTGGGAGTTTAGATACAATAACTCATGTTTCTGTCTCACGATGGAATATCCCGTTTTATATCAACACCCCCACGCGTACAACAAGATACATAAATGATATCGTCCAATAGTAGGAGGACGGGGCCATAGGGTAGCCTGGCCATCCTAGGAGACTGGGGGTCTTCTGACCTGAGTTCAAATCTCAGTGGCCCCATTATTTTTCTTATTGTTCCACCAATGCTGGAGTGAACACGATGAAACTCACCGATACCTGCATTGACTGTCTGCTTTCCCGGGTTGTCCTCGAGTGCGAGCTTGCATCTGCGGAACCAGCCCGGGTAAAGGAGACCGTTGCAGCATGCCGTACGATGCTTGAATCCATGCGGGGCTCGTCACTCCTCCATCCCCAGATTGCCAGTGCCGTGCACCGCGAGGCCTGCCGGAGGATCGGGAACACCGACCCGTTCCGGGAGCTCAAGACTGCCGGGAACGAGCAGGCGATGGACGTCTGTCAGAAGGTGCGGGGACGACTTACCACCTTCCGCGATTTCGTGCTCGCGAGTGTTATCGGCAATACATTCGATTACGCGGTCAAGGACCACGATGTAACCAAGGACTTTTCCCGGTTATTCAACGAGGAGTTCAGAAAGGGGCTCGATGTCGACGATACCGACCAGATTCTCGAGCAATGTGATCGCGTCGTGTACCTCACGGACAACTGCGGGGAGATCGTCTTCGACCGGCTGCTTGTCGGTTTCTTAAAGTCCCACCACTCGCATGTCACGGTTGCCGTACGCGACGCACCGATCCTCAACGATGCAACCATGGAGGATGCCCTTGCGCTTGGGTTCGACAAGGTCGCCGACTGCCTGACCACGACCGGTGGCGGTGCGGAGATCGGGCTGGATTTGGCAAAGATGCCCGCAGATTTGGCAAAAGCAATCACGGAGTGCACCATCATCATCGCGAAAGGGATGGCCAATTATGAATCCCTGAGCGAGTACCGGAACCTGCCTCCGGTCGCGTACCTGATGTGTGTCAAGTGCGAGATGATCGCGGGCGATACAGGGATCGCACGCGGCTCGAAAATTGCAATGTTGCGCTAGCAGAATCTGCAATTACCGGGCAGGCAACCGAGATCATTTTCCCGTTCGAGGTCTACCAGCTGATCAAACAGGGCGCGAAGTTCCCCGGTGCTCCTGATGAATCCCTTGAAGATCCATCCAAGATTGTCCTTGATGACAGTATCCCCGGCAATATCCCGCGGCGCGAGGAAGCGGACGCGATCTTAAAAGAGATCCAGGACGCGGTCCCGAAAGTGTCTGAGGATGAACTCAAGGATACCAGCAAGCGCAGGTTACCCCTCGACAAAGAAAAGGACGATCCAGTACCGGATCCTGCCGGAACCTAACATTTTCCAGATATTTTTTCCGATTGCGAATGTCCGGTAGACAGATAATCGGAATAGAGGAAAGTATGCCAGTCTGGCTTTTTTGGTATTCCCCAGGTTTCCCTGAGCACTGCCGGATGGTTTTTACCTTATACGCAACAACACCGGGATAACGTATGCACAGCCCGAACTTCAAGGACACCATTGCGGCCTCGCCCTATATTTTCACCATCGGGGTTGCTGGCGACAGCGGATCGGGGAAAACCACGTTTACGCAGGGTATTCGGGATATCTTCGGGTCTGACCTTGTCTCCACCATTACCCTTGACGATTATCATCGTCTCGACCGCGACGGGCGGAGGCAGGAGGGTCTGACCGCCCTCAACCCGGCGGCCAACCGGATCGACCTGCTCGAACAGCACCTCATCATGCTCCGGCGGGGTGTCCCGATCGAGAAGCCGGTCTACAACCATACCACGGGAACGTTCGACCCGCCGGTCATCTTCCGGCCGAAAAAGATCCTGATCCTCGAGGGGCTCCATACCCTCTTTACCCCGACGCTGCGAAAATATCTTGACTTCACCCTCTTTGTGGATCCGGACCAGGATGTCAAGTACGACTGGAAGCTCCGCCGGGACATGGCCAAACGCGGGTATTCAAAGAATGCCGTACTGCAGGAGATGGCCGAACGGAAACCGGAATACGAGAGGTACATCTTACCCCAGAAGGAGTATGCAGACGCCGTGATCGGGATTGGGTACTCGGTGTACGGGAAAATCCTGGGGAAAGACCGCAACGTATATTGCATCACGCTCTCCCAGCACCGCATGAAACACACCATAGAGAATATCGATCTGTCGCTCGACCTGTATTCGATCCTCTCCTGCTCGGAGAGGAATTTCTCGCTTGAGTTCCTGACGTGCGGGCAGGAGAGTCAGTGCATGGGAAAACTGATCATGGACGGTGAATTAAGTACCCATGTGGTGAACAAGCTGGAGCGCAGTATCGAAGATCAAACCAAGGTCCACCCGATTGCAATCTTCCGGCACCGGCAGTACGTGACGGCCGGGGATCTCGCCCGTCTCATCCTCTGCTGGCGAATCATCCACCGCCGCATCTTCGTGGAACAGCAGCGATAGGATATCCGGCCCCTATTCGGTAGGCATCATCGTTAAGGGGATGCCAGTTTCAACAGGTGATTCGTTCGCAGTTCCGGAGTACGATGAACGCCGCTCCCGACGGGTCGTTTCAGCGACGGATCCGTCACGGGAAAAATTACTTGACAGAGGGAAGATTACGGCAATCCGCCCCGCCGTGCCTTATCTTTTCCGGGATTCGGCATATCGAAGAATCCCTGCGGATTCTCTTCTGTCTCATTCCTGTGGAATTCAACGACCCGCATGAGCTGTGAGAAGGGGAACTCTCATATTTTTTATATATTCCTTTGATTTGGTGAAAGTTCTCTGACTGAAGCATTGTATCCCCCCTCCATCCGTCGGATGTTCTACCCTTGGAAATATATAAGAACCCTCCTCACCAATAAGTTAAGACTGTTATTTCATTATCAACAGTGAGGTATTAGATGACAACAGTATACGATGTCCCCCCGGACCACATCATCAGAAGGGTCGCCGAGGAGCTCAAGAAGCGGAAGGAGATCGTCCCTCCCGCATGGGCTGCCTTTGCGAAAACGGGCGTGCATAAAGAGATGCCTCCCGAAGATCCCGACTGGTGGTTCACCCGGGCAGCAGCAGTATTGAGACGCGTCTATGTCGACGGCCCGCTGGGCGTTGAACGGATGCGGAGTTTCTACGGCGGCAACAAGAACCGCGGTTCCAAGCCCAATGCGTTCCGCAAGGGCAGCGGCTCGATCCTCCGGAAGTGCCTCCAGCAGCTCGAGGCAGCCGGCCTAATCCTTCACGACAAGACCGGGCGCCGGGTATCCCCGGAAGGTATGAAGTTCCTTGACAACCTCTCGCAGGAAGTCATGAAGAACCCGCCGGCACCGGTACCACGGCGTGTCAAACCCTCAGCCGAACCCGAGCCTGCCAAGAAAGGCGAGAGCAAGAAGGGTGCCAAGAAGGCAAAGGGTGGCGAGACGGTTGCCGAGGGCGCTGACGGAGCCAAGGCAGAGAAGAAACCGGTAAAGAAGTCCGAAGGCAAGAAATCTGATAAAGCAGAAGTACCCAAGTGAGGTGTACTATGGGAGACGACGAGCTAGCAGAACTCCGCAAGCGCAGGATGGCACAGTTGCAGCAGCAGGCCGGTGACCAGCAGGGCATGCAGGAAGAGCTCGAACGCCAGCAGCGGCAGAAGTCTCAGATCCAGATGATACTCATGCAGGTTCTCGAGCCTGATGCACGGGAACGGCTGAATACCATCAAACTGACCAAACCCGAGTTTGCCGGAGCGGTCGAGCAGCAGCTGATAGCGCTCGCACAGAGCGGACGGCTGCAGAAGAAGATTACCGATGCACAGCTGAAGGAGCTGCTCAGGCAGCTCGCGCCCAAGAAGCGGGATTACTCCATTACCAGACGATAATGAAAGCTGGAGTGCTGTACAGCGGCGGAAAGGACAGTTCCCTTGCATCGATCATGCTGGGTACGTATTACGATGTCGAACTCAACACGTTCGTGTTCGACCCGCTCCGCCATATCCCGACTCTGGAGGCTGCGGCTGAAGCATTGGGCTATCCCTTGAAAAAAAGGGTATTTCGAGAAGGAATGTTGAACGAAATGGCCGACCTGGTTATTGCCAAGGGGTATCCGAACGATGCCATCAACGCAGTCCACCAGGCTGCCGTGGAATCGCTCGCAGCGGAGTATGACGTGGTCGGGGACGGCACACGGTTCGATGACCGGGTCCCGATGCTCCCGCGCGAGACGGTCCAGAGTCTTGGCAGCAGGACAGGGTGCTCGTACGTGCGTCCCCTGCTCGGCTATGTCAGGCGCGAAGTCGACCGGCTGGCAGACCAGCTCCTTGTCGTACAGTACGGGGAGACCGGCACGATCCGGAACGGCGATTACGAAGCAGAGATCCGGGATGCGATCCGGGCCCGCGGGCTCGATCCGGCACCCCTGTTTCCGCTACATCACGAGCAGTCGCTTGTCGTGGGCAGGAAAGCATACAAGAGTTGGTGACAACATGAGCAAGTTAAGCAAAGGCAGGAAGATCCGGCTGGCAAAGGCATGTGACCAGAACCGGCGCGTACCCCAGTGGGTAATGCTCAGGACCAAGCGCGGTGTGGTTGCACACCCGAAACGCCGCAACTGGCGCAAGAGCACGCTGAAGGTGTAAACCATGGCAGAACCGATGCAGGAGCACATTTACATCATCCCCCTGCGGGATGCACGGCGGATGCCCCGCTGGAAGCGGAGCAATGGAGCGATCAAGGACATCAGGAAATATCTCGCCAAGCACATGAAGAGCGAGGATGTCAAGCTTGACAAGGGTATCAACGAGATGGTATGGAGCCGGGGCAGCTCAAAGCCGCCGTCAAAGATCCGGGTCCGTGCCATGAAGCTGGAGGACGGGCAGGTTCAGGCCGAACTTGCACCGGAATCGTAGATGGAACGCACGATCACGTTTGCAGGCGACCCGAACATCGGGGTGTTTGCCCGGGTGCTGGGCGATATCGCCATCGTCCCGCCGGAATCAACGGATGAGTTCAAGACCGCGGTCCGCGATGCGCTCGACGTAACCCTCGTGGAGACCACGATACAGGGAAGCTCCATTGTCGGGTCCCTTGTTGCCGGTAACAGCCGGGGCGTTGTTGTTTCGGGACTTGCATCCGAAGAAGAGATCGACAGGCTTGCAGAGTACCGCGAGGTACTGCTGTTAACCGAGTCGATGAATGCCGCCGGCAACGTGATCATGGCAAACGACACCTTTGCAGCAGTTCACGAGGATATGCCCACCGGGCTTTCGCAGGCGATTGGGGAGTTCCTTGGCGTTGAGGTGATCCACCTTACCATCGGCGGCGTGAAGACTGTCGGTATGGCCGGTGTGGCCACCAACAAGGGCGTCATTGTCCACCCGCGGGCCACCGAGCGGCAGATTGCCATGCTTGAGGAGGTCGCGAAGGTACCGGTCGGCACAGGCTCGATCAACATGGGCGGCGCACTGGTCGGCACGGGGCTTCTCGCAAACGAGAAGGGCTACCTTGCGGGCAATGCGACGAGCGGGTTTGAACTGGGCAGGATTGAGGACGTATTTGGTTTTCTGGAGTGAGTACAAATGACAGATCAGAAGTTTGAAGTGAAAGGCACGTTTTTGATGGGCGAGGACTGGATGCCGTATACCAAGGTAATCGCAGCGCCCAACGAGAATCAGGCCAGGGAACGCACGTTTGCCGTCATTGGCAGCAAGCATAACCTGAAGAGACGCTACATCAAGGTCGACGCAGTCAAGGCTGTAACGGCTTGAGTAAATTTTTACTTTTTCTTTATCTTCGGTGGATTACTGGGGATGGACGTCTATTTTAATGGGTTTTAATGAAATCCGGATTTGATGTTTTTATAAAAAAATTCCGGCACAGGGTAGGGGGACCCCCCACCCCCTCAGCCCCGCCCGGCCCATCCGGCCCGCATTCCCCGTCGTAAAAAGCTCAATGGATCCCCCATCAGCACCCTGTCAGACAGGGAGTACCCCCCTACCACCCCCCATGAGGGTGGGGGGTAGGCCCCCTCCGGAAAAATAATTGAAGGGGGGGTGGTACCCCCCACCCCCCACCTGTTTATGAGTAAGGCACGGTTTTGTCAACCCGCATGCATATTGCTTCATGTGGAACTCACGAGGATCAGCAGGGTTAACCATGGCTGCTCGCACATGGAAAAGGCGTTGCACTCCCCATTTGGGTGGGGGAGGGGGTACCCCCTACCACCCCCCATGAGAGTGGGGGGGGTAGGCCCCCTCCGGAAAAAAAAGCGGAGGGGGGGTTGGGGGTACCTCCCCCCACCGTTTCTTTGAAACTGCCGGGAAATTCTTATCGTGAAGCCAGGATTCTCTTCGAATGAATCCAGCGGAGGTGACCTGATGTCAGTTGACAAAAATGCTGTAATATTCGTATTCGTCTTTGCCTGTGGTATCATTGCCCGCATTGTGCTCACAGGCCTGCTCTTCCCTCAGCAGGCACACCCGGAAAACAGGTAGTTTTTACTGAAAAAGCACCGCAGCCCATTGGATCATACAGCAGTCTGTAATATCTGGTGATTTTATGTTCCGCTCCGGGCAGATCGGTATCGATCCTGCGACCGGCAACATCACCGGGACTGCTGAGGAGCAGACCACCCGGGCCATGGAGAATCCTCCTGCGGCGCTGCAGGAGTCCTGCCTTGGTTTTCAGGAGGTAGTCCAGGTGCGGATATACATCATGAATATGGGCGACCGGACAACGTTACATGGTATTTATGGATCGTATTTCACAGGCCCGGCACAATCGACCATACAGGGTGCAGGTCTGCCGAAAGGGGCTCTTGTTGAGATCGCGATGATGGCGCAGAGGCGGTGAGGGGATAAAATTTTTTATTATACGCAACAACATCGGCCCTTTATATATAAACAAATCGGGTAATGCTATGCAATATCAACCCCTTTATTTCCTGTGGAACTTATGACGTGGAGTTCTGGATTTACCGGTTTCGTATTGTTACGTATGGGGTCAGAACACGCCGAGTTGTGGAGAAGCTATTAATTTGTATGAATTGAGGGGGGTGCCTCCTTCCAATAACCGGAGGGGGGGAGGATTCTCTGCCCATCGTCTGCCCGGGCGCATGGAATTTTCCGGACGAATCTTTCTGTAACCGTTACTATCCTTACGTTCTGCCTCCGTTCCCCGCAAGGGCTGGAGAGGAGATCCTTCCCCGGATCCCGGATGTTTCGTCCTGATACCTGCCCACGACGGATTTATGGGGTACCCTTCTCAGAGGACATTGCCGGGCTCCCCCGGAAAGAGTGTTCCGGATTCGTGGAGCACTGCTCATCCTCAATCCGCAACACGGAGATCATGACGAGTACCCGGTCTGACCGACCATGTACAAAAGGCCGGGATGATACGAACACTTCCTCGAAATACACCGGATAATCAAAAAAAAAAGAAAAGGATTCAGTCTTCGCGGAACACCACATCCCCTTCGTGGACCCGATCGATCACTTTGATACCTATGTCCTGCCCCTTATCAGCTTCTTTGATCGGAACGTGTTCGATCTCCATCGAAGTCACGGACTGGTGCACGTCATCGTGCGGCCCGTAAATGTGGATCCGGTCGCCTTGGGCAAGGGGTTTTTCAAGGATGACTGCAGCAACACTGATCTTCGGGTAGTAGTGGATTACTCTCCCAACCATCGTCTCCATCGTCTTCTCCCTCCGGACAGGAGATTGATATCTGGTCCGAAATTATAAAGTTTGCTCTTCCGGGAACGGTTGAACCGGTTATGTGACGGGAGCCCGCGGGAGCGATTCCATCAGGGCATAAAAAAATTCCGGCTTTCGTGTGGTAAAGAGCCCGTGCCATGCATCGAGGGTTGCCGGGGTCATCGCCTCCAGTATCCGGAAAACGTGGTACGCGAACTCCACGGGTGCCAGCCCGCTGGCGGTGATCAGGTTATTGTCGGTCACTGCCGGTTCGTTCACATAGTACCGTTCGCCCCGGTAGTGCGGGCAGAACATCTTCAGGGCAGCAGGATCGTTGCTCGTATGCGGGCGGTTGTCCAGCAGGCCAAAATTTGCAAGACCGAGCGTTGCGCCACAGATAGCAGCGACTATCGTACCGTGATCAAGGAGTTCGCGGATCCTCGCAATGACCGGCTCCTGCGAAGGTTCAAGCCAGGTATCGGCACCGGGAAGCACGAGTATGTCACCGGTACCTGGCCGTATATCGCTGATCAGGATCTCCGGGGCCATGGGGATCCCGCCCATTGTCGTAATCATATCCATGGTCCGACCGCACAGCATGAGGTTGTATTTCAGCGCGGGATCTTTTAGGTACCGCCCGGATCGGAGCTCGGCAATGACATGGCCCGGCTCCCAGTCGGCCAGCGTATCGGTGATGTACAGATAGAGCGTGCGCATAGTGAATCCATTGGCCTTCCTCCTCTTAATCCATATCCCGGAACAGGGCAGGGTTCTTCATGAGGATCCACGAGCAGCGGATATACCGGCCACCATGATGCCCGGAATGGTTTATAGAAAGACCCGGAACGTGCGAGTCGTTTGGACAGCAGGATTTTCTGCTTTGCTGTGCGAAAAAGAGAGAGAAAATCCCTCTTTTAAAAAAGAGGGTGCCTATTTATTGATATGCACAACCTTTGCCGGCGGGAACCCGTTGAAGTACGTGGACGAGGCATGGGAATAGGCCCCGATATTTTCCGAGTACACGAGATCGCCGATATCCAGTTCCGGAAGTTCCGCAGAGAGCGTTATCGTATCGAACGCATCGCAGGTCGGCCCGAAAACCGCGGAGATCTGGGTCTCACCTTTCCTGAACGGCAGGACCGGGTAATTGATATGGTCGAACACCTGACCCGAGTAGGTGTGGTAGACCCCGTCATTGATGTAATAGCAGGGTTTGCCGTCGCGGACCGCCTTGCCGACTACCTTTGCAACCAGCGTACAGGTATTGGCAACAAGGAACCTGCCCGGCTCGGCAAGGATCTGCATGTCCTCCGGAAACAGCCGTTTGATCTCGGCGTTCAGCTTCTTTGCCAGGGTCCGGATAGACCGGATGCCGGGGTGATATTTTACCGGAAAACCGCCGCCGATATCGAGGATCCGGATCTTCCTGCCGGTCCGGTCTTCAACCTCTTTGATGATACTGGCCGAGATCTGGAGGGCCTGCATGTAATTCTCAAAGTTCGTACACTGGCTGCCGACATGGAAGCTCAGCCCCTCAACAACGAGCCCGTTGTCGAACGCTTCCATAATCAGGTCCACCGCTTCACCAGGATGTGCCCCGAACTTTGAGGACAGCTCGACCATAGAGCCCGTATTCGGGACGCGGAGCCGCAGCACGAGGCCGGCATGAGGGGCGTGGTCACGGATCTTCAGGATCTCGTAGTGGTTGTCGAACGTGACAAGGGGTTTGTACTTGTCCAGCGCCTCTAATGTTTCAATCGGCTTGATGGTATTGGCGTAGATGATCTTGTCCCAGATCCACTCCTGGCGCTCCTTTGGAGGCATCTTTTTGATATTCTCGTACACGATCATGAACTCGGGCATCGACGCTACGTCGAAGCTGGAGCCGATGTCGTACAGGGTTTTCACAATCTCGGGATTGGAATTGGCCTTGACCGCAAAATAGACCTGCACATCCGGCATGTGGCGCCTGAACTCCCGGTAATTCTCCCGGAGTTTCTCATGATCGATAACAAAAAGAGGGGTACCGTGCTTTGCAGCAAGATCCTGGAGGAGTTTTTTGCTTACGGTCCCGATATGATGGACCGGTGTTTCCTCAGTCCCTTTCTTCTTCCGCCGCTTTTTTGTGCTGACCGCTGGTTTTGTCATTATATGATTGATTTATTGCACGAATATGAAGTTTTTGAATTGCCAGACATCTTCGCGGTCGTAATTGTTCTCCGGGTTCTCCTTGAAGTAGACTACACGGTTTTTCAGCGGCGTCCAGTCGGACGGCTCTGACCGGAACTCGCCGAGGTAGGGCTTTGCGATGTCGAGCACGAACTCGTGTGGCAGGTCATCCGGCAGGCAGAAACCCTTCTTCGGGTTCTTGATCATCCACATCACTGCGCTGACGACGCCGAGCGCGACCTGGATCGTGGTGGCGTTCTGGCCGGGCGCAAGCTTCTTTGCCTCGTCAATAGGCAGGATGCTGCCGGTCCACCACGACTTGTAGGGATGCCCCATCAGGAGCGCACCAAGGATGTCCGCACCGGAAACGATCTCCCGGTCGCTCATAATCCGGAGCTTGGGCTGGAGCACGTAGTTCCGTGCCCGGAGCTCGTGAAGGGATGCAATTGTCGCATCGCAGGGCATGTAGGCATAGAGGACGGTCGGGCGATAGATCGCCTTCCCGTTTTTCCAGACGGTCCACCGGTCGGAGATGCCGAATGTCTCCCCGTGCCGGATCACCATGCCGATAATCTCCTGGTCGGGTATCCAGGACCTGACCCAGGTGTTGATCCCCATTTTCGGGAGGAGGATGCCGTTCTTCGGGCCTACGGAAGGAATAATTGCCATGGGGGGAAGGGTCTTCTCGTGCGTGCCCCAGCCGATCTCGGCAGGGGCTGTGCCCTCTTCCCGGAGCCCTTCGATGCACCAGGTGCCTACGAATTCCCCCACCTTTTTCGGGGAACGCGAGATCTGGGTGTCGTGTTCCGAACAGTGGATCACGCGAACGCCGGTCTCCATGGCAAGCTCGCCAAAATTCTGCTCCCGGATCAGGATCTTTAGCCGTTCCGGCTCTTTTGCAATTCCGTCGGCAATCATCCGCTCTGCGATGTCAACGAGACCATGCTTGGCAAAATGCGAGATGAGGCCGGGATTGGCACCATGGTCGACGACACAGCTCGTGGCGTCTTTCCAGTCTTTTGTCAGCTCCATCAGCTTCATCTGCCGGTAGTACAGCGTCTTCTCGTAAGGGCTGGCAGTGTACGTCACGGCATCCGGGTCCCAGGCCTCGACCGAAGTGTTGACATAGAGGACCTGGTTCTCGTGGCACCATTGCACGATCTCGCAGCAGTCGATATTCCATGCCTCATCGATCAGGAGGCCACCGGGCGAGAGGTATTCCGCGAGGGTATCCCTCATGTTCGTGGGCGTGATCCGCTTCTTGAAAAACCGGAGACCTGCCGAGGTCCATGCCTTGAGGTCGGCCGACTTGTCCTTGAAGTCTATGATGGTGATATTTTCCAGGGGAATGTTCACGTGGCGGAGCAGGATCGGGAACATGCACTTGCAGACCGCGCCATACCCGATGATCAATACCTTGTTTTTAAAATCCATCATACGCCTCCCCAGACCTGTATAGTCTGCACTGGTATGTAAGGCGGGAACTGTAATAAAACGACGAGGCGGTTGACTGGCCGGGGTTTCTTCAGCGGTTTTTCGTATATACTGGTACGGTCGAGTACTCTCCCGGGTCAGTGCCGGGCGAAGTGCCATGTATTGCTCCGGATGTTCCGGCGGAGTGAAAAGCCACCATGATGTATTTATGATACCGGAGGACATACATATCAGGAGTCAGGATTATTTTATCCAATACGTACATGAGGGGTGGCAGATTTTGGCAGATACTATGCAACCAATGGACCAGCGCGAACTGATGACGCTTCAGCACTACTTAAAGGAATACGGTCAGCAGGCAGAGATTTTTGTCAGCCAGCTGGAGATGCTGGAGAACGGCCGGATGGAGGCCTTAGCTGCAATCGAGGCCCTTGAAGGGATGATGGCTACGGAGGACGGGGTTGTCCTCCTCCAGATTGGTGGCGGGGCGAGTGTCCGGGCAAAGATCCTCGAGCCCGATAAAGTGATGCTTGCGATCGGTGCCGAAGTTGTTGTCGAACGCCCGAATAAGGATGCGATCGAGTTCTTAAAAGAGCGGATCATGGAGATGGAGGCCTCCCAGAAGAAGGTGGCCGAGACTCTCGACCGTCTTCGCTCCCAGATGAATGAGATCAACAAGAGGCTTGAGGCCGGCTACCAGCAGTCGATGGCTGCCGGTCAGGAATGATACGGGGTTCTTCTCTCTATGTTCGGGGGACTTAAAGCAAAGCTGCAGGCTGCCCGGAGCCGGCTGGACTCCAGCATACAGGCCGTTGTAACCGCACCCGGCAAGAGCGGAACCAGTCCTGCTCCCCAGGCGCAGGTACCGGAAAAGGAAAGCCCGGATCCGTCCCCCGCTGTAGCAGCATCCCCGTCAATCGTTGACAAGGTCAAAGTCCTCCTCATCGAGCGCGAGCTGATTGTATCGGAGAAAGATGTTGCCGATGCGCTCTCTGAACTGGAATTGACCCTGCTCGAAAGCGATGTGGCCCTCCCGGCAACGGACGCGATCATTGCCCACGTCAGAAAGAGTCTGGTCGGGAAACACCGTAAGCTTGGCGAGTCCGTGGATTCCCTTGTGGTCGGGGCACTCAGGGCGGCGCTGATCGAGGTACTGGGTAACGGTTTTGACCTCCTTGATTATATACGGACTCACCCCCGGCCGGTCAGGATCCTGTTCACCGGCGTGAACGGGACCGGGAAGACCACCACGGTTGCCAAGATAGGATCCTACGTAAAAAAGCACGGGTACTCGGTCGTGATCGGCGCCGGCGATACCTACCGTGCCGGTGCCAGCGAGCAGATCGGCGTCCATGCCGAACGGCTGGGGATCAAGATCATCCAGCATCCGGAAGGCGGCGATCCGTCGGCAGTGCTCTTTGATACGGTGCAGTATGCAACTTCGCATAAAATTGATGTAATCCTTGCAGATACGGCAGGCCGGTTCCATACCAAGGCGAACCTGATGAGCCAGCTCGACAAGATAAAAAGGGTCATGAAGCCCGACCTCGTGGTTTATGTGGATGAAGCGGTTGCAGGCAACGATGCCGTGACCCGTGCATTTGAATTTAACAAGACGATCGGGGCCGATGCCGTTATCCTTACCAAGGTGGACATGGACTCAAGGGGCGGTGCCGCGATATCGATCGCCCACACGATCGGAAAGCCGCTCATGTTCATCGGCACCGGCCAGTCCTACGATGATATCGTCCCCTTTGAACCGGCACTGGTTGTCGAGGAACTGCTGGGTGATGTCTGATGCTTGACGGGCTCTCATCATCACTGAAGGATGCGCTCAAAAAGCTTGCCGGCAAGACGGTGATCGACCGGGCTGCCGTGGACGAGCTGGTCAAGGATCTCCAGCGGGCGCTGATATCGTCGGATGTCAATGTCAAGCTTGTCATGGAGTTGTCCAAGGCCGTCCGTACCCGCTCCTTAGAGGAAGAACCGCTCAAGGGAATGACCGTCCGCGAACACGTGCTCCGCATCGTGTACCAGGAACTGGTCCGGCTGGTCTGGGCATCCACGGATGTCAGGCTCGAGCCCCAGACAATCCTCATGGCGGGGCTGCAGGGAAGCGGTAAGACCACCACGACCGCAAAGCTTGCCCGCTATTTCCAGAAGAAAGGCATGAAAGTCGGCGTGATCTGTGCCGATACGTTCCGTCCCGGGGCCTTCGACCAGATCTCGACCCTGTGTACCAGGATTCATATCCCCTGCTATGGCAATCCGGAAGAGAAGGATGCCCTGAAGATCACCCGCGAAGGGCTTGCAGCCTTAAAAGAGCAGGAACTGATTATTGTCGATACCCAGGGGCGGCACGCACTTGAAGCGGACCTTATCAGGGAGATCGTTGATTTAAACAACCTCACAAAAGCAACGCACCGGTGGCTCGTGATCGATGCAGCGCTCGGCCAGCAGGCAAGCGAACAGGCACGCCGTTTCCACGAGGCTATCAGTATCGACGGGGTCATTATCACGAAGATGGACGGGACCGCAAAAGGAGGCGGTGCCATGTCCGCGGTGGCCGAGACCAAGAGCGGCATTGCGTTCATTGGCAGCGGCGAGACGATCGAGGATCTCGAACGCTTCGATCCTGACGGCTTCATCTCCCGTCTCCTCGGGATGGGGGATCTCAAAGCGCTGATGGAGAAGGCGAACGAGGCGATCAAGCCCGAAGACGTGGACATGAACGCGATGATGAAGGGCAAGTTTACCCTCCGTGACATGTACAAGCAGCTCGAAGCCGTAAATAAGATGGGTCCTTTAAAGCAGATCATGGGCATGCTCCCGCTCGGGAACATGGAACTTCCTGATGGTGTCTACGATGTGACCAGCACGAAGATGGTCCGCTATCGGATCATCATGGACTCGATGACGCCTCATGAACTGGATGACCCGTCCCTGATCAACAGCTCCCGCATGCAGCGGATCGCCCACGGGGCCGGTGCAACCCCGGACGAGGTGCGGGAACTCCTGAAGTATTACAAGATGATGCAGCGGACCCTCAAGGGCCTGCGGGGCGCGAGCGGCGGAAAGTTCAATATGCAGCGCCTGATGAAACGTTTCTCCGGAATGCAGTAAGATGACCTCGTTTGCGATTATCGGGCATCTTGCCCGGACGGACGGGGGTTTCACGCTTAACGATCTGCCGGGAAGTGGGAGACGGATGGACGTGCTCTGCCGGTGCGTAAACGCATCCCTCTTCCTTTCGCACGACCTGCGCAGGGACGTGGACTGTTCCCTTGTTCTCTGCGGCGAACCGGCCGGACCGAAGACCGTGAAGTTCTCCGGTGCACTGGTGCGATCGCTCTCGCCCGATGAACGGAGTGCTGCAGCCCTGATAAAAAAGGTCATCGACACTCCCTGCGGGAGCGAGTTCCGCGAGGCTGCACAGGGCGTCTTTATCCGGAAGGGCGGGCTTGATCGGCTTATTTCCGAACATGCGTTTGGTGTGCTGGACGAGAAAGGAACCGATGTACGGAAGGCGGCCAGCCTGCCGGACGCGTTCCTGCTCTCAGACCACCTGAACTTCACGGAACAGGAAGAGAACATGATCCGCGACTGTCCCCGGTATTCCGTAGGACCGAAGTGCCTGCATGCCGATCATACCATAACCCTTGTACACAATGAACTGGACCGGAGGAGCTGTGGATGGACATAAAAGAACAGGTAAAAGCGATTCTTGCGTACGGGGAGATCTGTGACCACTGTCTCGGCCGGTTCTTCGGGAAGCGCTCCCACGGTCTCTCCAATGACGAACGCGGGCGGGGACTGACGATATCCCTTGCGCTTGAAAAAAACCAGCCCTATACACCATTCTCCGGTACCTGCTGGGTCTGCGGGAACTTCTTCGACAATGTTCTGATCTGGGCCGACCGGGTCGGGGACGCTGTAAAAGACCTCGAGTTCAAAACCCTCCTTGTCGGCTGCCGGGTCCCCCCGGTGATTGCTGAGAACGAGGAGATGGTCTGGAGCGATCTGTCGCTTTCAGATCCCGAGCCCTTCAAGTCGGAAGTGAACCGGGAAGTCGGCAAGGTTGTCTCGGCGCAGACCGGCAAGGTTGTGGATTTCAAGAAACCCGATGTGGTGATCATCCTTGACGTCTCTGCCGGGACTGTTGAGGTGCAGGTCAACTCGGTCTTCTTTTATGGCCGGTACCAGAAGTTCGAGCGGGGCATCCCCCAGACCCACTGGGACTGCCGCGCCTGCAAAGGCAAGGGTTGCGGGAAGTGCAACTTCACCGGTGC